>JAZNWH010000088.1:0-39260 GCA_045593265.1 Clostridia bacterium
CTGAATTAAACCCGCTATGATATTCTTTTTCCCTTCACTCATTTTTTCTCTTCTTCGTCTTGCCATAAAAAATTCCTCCTATGATATTTTTATTCTATCATAGAAGGAATCTTTTTTACAGACTTTTTTTCACACTCTCAAGAAAAATAAGATAAAGAAAACTCCCCGAACATTTTGTTCGGGGAGTAATTATTACTACTTATTTCTGATATTTAAAAGTCTCACTATAACCGGGCTTAAAATAATATTTGTTGCTAATTCGAAAAGGAAATTTCCTCCCACAAGCACAAATATAATATATTCAGCTGTAGACTGACCTCCTGCCCACTGTGTAATAGTAGGCATAAAAAACAACAAACAACCAATCAAAAATACACCCGTATTAACCAATGGACACACTATTGCAGCAACAACTACTGCCAAAATTTTACTATGCTTTTGCAAAGCTTTATATGTAATACCTGACAAAAGACCACATAAAGTACCCTTAGCTAACACCGTTATTACTGTTCCAAATGGGTTTACTGCTAAGAAAGCTGCTGCGTCTCCATTCAACAATACTACAGCTCCAAAAACAAAACCGAGCCAAGCTCCGATTTTATATCCACAGGTTGATGCACCTATTACTATAGGTACAAGCACAAGTGAAATGGAAAAAGGTCCGAATTTCACAAATGCTCCCATAAACTGCAGTATAATTACCAAAGCTGTAAGTACTGCTGCCAAAACGAGTGATTGTGTTGACATTTTCTTCTGTGTTTTCATAAAAAATCCTCCTTGCTGTCGTTCGGATAAACCGATACAACGCATAATATTTATATTATCTCCTTACCCGGAGTAATACACATTAAGAATTCTTTTTATATAATATATACAGTCCTTTTAAAACCATATGCTCATCAATGTTAATTTTATGTTTACAATGAGGTATAATAGTTTGAGCGAGACCACCTGTTGCATACACATTAAGTTCCTGTCCCATTTCTTCATTAAAACGGTCAATCATACCATCAATCAAGCTTGCATTACCAAAAACAACACCTGATAACATACAATCAACTGTATTTTTGCCTGCAACGTATTTAGGAGCTTCGAGCCCTATGTGTGGGAGCTGAGCTGTTCCACTTGCTAACGCATTTAGACCTATATTTACACCAGGAATAATGGCAGCACCTGTAAATGCCCCGTCATTATCCATTACCATCATTTTCGTTGCAGTTCCCATATCTATTATTAAAGACGGACTGCCATAAAGATAATGTGCGGCAACACAACCACATATTAAATCTGCACCTACACTAGCCGGATTATCGCAATGAATTTTTATCCCTGTTTTGATTCCAGGCCCCACCATAACCGAATCCACACCATAAATAAACTTTATAGCTTTTTTCATAATAGTATTAAGTGCGGGAACAACAGATGATATTATGGCACCTTCAATCTCTGATTTATTTACGTTATGGAGATTTAATATGCTGCGTATTTTGCCTGCATATTCATCTTCTGTTGCTTTAATATTAGTAGCAATTCTTGAAACAAATTTAATTTGTTCATCAACAAATCCACCAATAACTATATTTGTATTACCTATATCAACTGCAAGTATCAATTTCTTCGCTCCCAATATAACAATTTACAGCGTCATTATAACACATTTTTTCCAAAAACGCAATAATCAGTTAATATATTTAATATTCTGACGGTTTATAAGTTCAAACTCATATAACTTTTCCGTATTCAAATCTTCATTATACATATTTATGGCGTTTATTCTTCTGTTTTCGTAGGTTGTATAGTAATATATACATTTATCTGTATTACAACATGACGTATACTGAGTTACATTATACTTACCGTTTTCATTTATATTCACACCTCTGACTTGACCTATAGTTTCCATTATATGAAAAAACTGACTTATACTTTCGGTTTCTACTTCTCTGCATAAAGAATTTTCTTTTATAAAGCAGGCACGCACAAATCTTGACATAGACGAATAATCTCCCGGAAGCCCTATAAGCCCCATGCCACTTGAATACGGAGAAAAATCTATATTATTTGAAAAATTGTTTTGAGGCATTTTATTTGAAATATTCATATAATTTGTAAGATTAAAAAGTTGTATATCAAACGACGGATTGTTAGTTAAAACACCTAATTTATTATCATAAACCTTCATTCCATCTTTTGTTGTTTCTAAAACTATACTCTTTTCTTTATCAGAAATTAACCAATGAATAGGAGTAAGAGGCAAATCTTCACCAAAAGGAATATTTACTATATTTATATTGTCAATCAAAGCTTTTGCCATATCAACAGAATCAGCTCTTCCTAAAATCCATGGAATAAATTCAAAAGGTGCAATGTTACTTTTTTGAAGACAAATATCATAATAAACTGCATTACAAGGAAAATTCAATGCAGCTATCGACAATCCTTTTTCATTTGTGGCATCAAAATACAGAGGGTATCCACCTTCCGTTTTAGCCATACCTATCATCGCAAAATGATTAGATAATTTTTCCTTTTTCTTAAATTCAAAAGGAAAATTTCTGGGCGTTATTACCACCTTTTCGCCATAATCACAATCAACATCCAATGTTCTTCCAAAATAATGGTCATTAGTTTTAAAATTTACTGCTGTACACATAATCTACGCCTCCCGTCAATATAAAAATATTTTGGCATATTAATTATGATTTATACTTAAATGCTTCTATTTCTTCCAAATTCCCAAACACGACAGTCCAAAATCTTTCACATTTTGGCTGTCTCAACGAACCAAGTGTCCTCCTTAACTCTTCATTCGCCTCACAAAAAAAGAACGCTTTCGCGTTCTGTTTGTGGGGCGAATGAAGAGAGTCGAACCCTTGGCCTCCAGAGCCACAATCTGGCGCTCTAACCAACTGAGCTACACCCGCCATATCAAAATAATTAAATCGCAAAGAATCTGTGGCGCGTCTGAAGAGATTCGAACTCCTGACCCACTGCTTAGAAGCCAGTTGCTCTATCCAACTGAGCTACAGACGCACATGGAGCGGGTGATGGGAATCGAACCCACACGACCAGCTTGGAAGGCTGGGGTTCTACCATTGAACTACACCCGCTTATCTTTGCGACTTATTCATTATAACAGTATCTTCCTGAAATGTCAAGTACATTTTGCATATTTTTTTATTTTTTTAAAACTTTTTATAATAATAGTTAATATAAGGATTATGTTTTAGCTCATATCCTATTGTTGTAGCTTCTCCATGACCTGTAAGCACGATGTAATGCTCATCTAATTTCATAATTTTATTAATAAATGTATCTTTCATCTCTTCAGATGAACCACCGTCAAGATCAATTCTTCCAACACTTTCTTTAAAGAGCACATCCCCTGCTATCATTAAATTATCAATAAAATAGCAAACAGAACCTTGAGAATGTCCAGGTGTTTCCATAACCTTAAATATCATTTCTCCAAAAGTAATCTCTTGTCCTTCAGAAACAAAATTTATCCTTTCTGGAGTAATATTACCTTTCATATGGTACACAGACTCTCTTTCGGAATTTGAACGTACATAATCATTTTTTGACACATATACAGGTAAATTGAAATTATCTGACAACTCGGCACAAGCGCCTACGTGGTCGAAATGAGTATGAGTAAGAAAAATAGCCAAAGGTTCAAGTTTAAGATTCTTAATTTCAATAATTATTTTTTCAGCATCATCACCCGGATCTATTATAACGCACTTACCATCATTATAAATCAAATGGCAATTTTCACCAAGCATACCTGTTACAACTGTTTTATATTCCATAAATTCTCCTTTTGAAGAAAGAGTGCAAATGCACTCTTTTACGCTGTTTCCTGTTCACTTAAAATAATCTTTGGTTTAACCCCATCTTTAATAACAGCTTCTGTAATAATACATTTTTTTGCATTTTCAACTGATGGAAGTTCAAACATAATATCAGTCATAGCTTTTTCTATTATAGCTCTTAATCCTCTTGCTCCTGTTTTTCTGATTATTGCTTTTTCAGCAATAGCTTTGAGAGCTTCATCCTTAAATTCCAATTCACAATCATCAAGTTCAAATAATTTTTTATACTGTTTAACAAGAGAGTTTTTAGGTTCCGTAAGTATTCTTATTAATGAATCTTTATCAAGCTGATTAAGAGATACTGTTACAGGAAGTCTTCCTATAAACTCCGGTATAAGACCAAATTTGAGCAAATCTTCTGATTCTACATTTTGGTAACAAGCATCCAACGAATCTGTATTCACAGCTTTAACATCAGAACCAAATCCCAGAATATTACTACCCATTCTTTTTCTTACAATTCTGTCAATCCCGTCAAATGCGCCACCACAAATAAAGAGAATATTAGAAGTGTCAATTTGAATAAATTCCTGATGTGGATGTTTTCTGCCACCTTGTGGTGGGACAGATGCAACAGTTCCCTCAAGAATCTTTAAAAGTGCCTGTTGAACGCCCTCACCACTGACATCTCTTGTGATAGATGGATTTTCACTCTTACGTGAAATTTTATCAATTTCATCGACATAAATTATACCACGTTCTGCAAGCTTTACGTCATAATCTGCAGCCTGAATCAATTTAAGAAGAATATTTTCTACATCTTCACCTACATAACCTGCTTCGGTAAGACTTGTGGCATCAGCAATTGCGAAAGGAACATCCAGTATTTTAGCCAAAGTTGATGCAAGAAGAGTTTTACCTGAACCGGTAGGTCCAATCAGAAGAATATTACTTTTCTGTATTTCCACATCATCCTTTGGCTTATCGCTGAATGTCCTCTTATAATGATTATAAACAGCGACTGACAAAGCTTTTTTTGCTTCCTCCTGACCTACTACATAGTCAGACAGATGCTTCATAATCTCTGCCGGTTTTGGAATCGATGACTCTAAATCAACACTCTCATCAAAGATTAAATCATTTTCTTTATTGTAAAGTATATCAGAACAAAGATCAATACATTCATTACAGATATAAACACCCTGTCCTGCTATTAATCTTTCGACCTGACTCTGAAGTTTACCGCAAAAAGAACATTTAATATTGCTCTCGTTCATATTGCATTGACCAACCTTTCATTAAAACAAGGTTTTGTCTGCAATAATTTGCAGACAAAACCGAAAAAACTATCTGTGCTCAATTACCTTATCTATAAGTCCGTATTCAAGTGCTTCCTGTGCTGTCATAAAGTTATCTCTGTCAGTATCTTTGCATATTACATCAAGAGGCTTTCCGGTTCTCTCGCTAAGGATTTTATTGAGATTATCCTTAATTTTTAAAATGTGCTCAGCCTGAATTTTGATATCAGAAGCCTGACCTTGTGCACCACCAAGTGGCTGGTGTATCATAATTTCACTGTTAGGAAGAGCAATTCTCTTTCCTTTTGTACCTGCAGCAAGCAAAAATGCACCCATTGACGCTGCCATACCAATACAAATTGTAGATACATCACACTTAATATACTGCATTGTATCGTAAATTGCCATACCTGCAGTAACCGAACCACCCGGACTATTAATATAAAGACTTATATCTTTATCAGGGTCAGCTCCTTCCAAAAAGAGAAGCTGGGCAACAACAAGACTTGCTGTAGCATCTGTTACCTGTTCACCTAAGAAAATTATTCTGTCATTAAGTAATCTGGAGAATATATCATAGCTTCTTTCTCCTCTTCCTGTTTGTTCTACTACTACCGGTACTAAACTCATCACAATACCTCCTATACTGATAGTTCGTTACTTAATTAGTCTTCTTTCTTTTCAGCTGCTTTCTTTGTTGTTTTCTTAGCAGTTGTTTTTTCTGCTGTTTCTTTTTTTGCAGTTGTTGTCTTTTTTGCTGTTGTTTTTTTAGCAGCAGGTTCCTTTTCGCCAGTTGACTTCTTTGCAGTTGTCTTCTTAGCAGCAGGTTCTTTTTCTTCCTTCTTTTCTGCTTCTTTTACAACATTTGCATTCTTGAGAATAAGAGTAATTGCTTTTTCAATTTTGCAATCCTTCTTAATATTTTCTTTATCAGCATCGCTTAAGTTTTCTTTTGCTTTTTCAAGTTCAAGACCATAAGCTTTAGCCATCTCTTCGATTTTAGCATCAAGTTCTTTTTCTGTTACTTTAATCTTTTCAAGTTCTGCAACCTTTTCAAGAGCAAGAGTACACTTAACAGAATGTTCTGCCTGAGCCTTAAACTGAGTTCTTAATACATCTTCTGTCATACCTGTATATTTCATATACATTTCCATGTTCATACCCTGCTGATAAAGACGCATTTCCATATCTCTTAAAAGACTGTCAATTCTTGATTCAATCATACCATTAGGGATATCAACAGTTGTAACTTCTGTAAGTTTTTCAACTGCTTCATTTTCCATTTCTGTTTTAGCTCTCTTTGAATTTGTTTCATTAATCTTTGACTTAATATCTTTTTTAAGATCTGCAAGTGTATCAAATTCGCTTACATCTTTTGCAAATTCATCATCAAGAGCAGGAAGTTCTTTAAATTTAATCTGATTTACTTTTACTTTAAAGAGAGCAGCTTTTCCCTTTAATTCTTCTGCATGATATTCTTCAGGGAATGTTACATTTACATCAATAGAATCTCCTGTATTAGCACCAATAATCTGTTCTTCAAAACCAGGGATAAATGAACCTGAACCGATAACAAGCTCATGATTTTCAGCTTTACCACCTTCAAATGCAACACCATCAACAAAACCTTCAAAATCGATAACTGCTGTGTCGCCTTTCTTTACAGCTCTGTCTTCAACAGTAATCATTCTTGAATTTCTTTCTCTCATTCTTTCAAGTTCAGCTTTTACATCGTCAGCTGTTGCAGTATATTTCTTTTCTACAACTTCAAGACCTTTATATTCACCAACCTCAACATCAGGTGTTACATCAACCTTAACTGTTAAAACTAAATCCTTACCTTCTCCTACCTGCTTGATATCAACTTCAGGTCTGTCAACAGGTTCGATTTTAAGTTCAGCGATAGCTGCTTCATATTCTTCAGGGAATACAAAATTAATTGCATCATCGTAGAAAATTGCTTCTGTATAAATTTTTTCGATATACTTTCTTGGAGCTTTTCCCTTTCTGAATCCTGGAATATTAATCTGCTTAACATTCTTTATGTATGACTTCTGCATTCCTTTTTCGAAATTCTCTGCTGATACAGTCATTTCAAATTCTACTGTATAGCCTTCTTTTTTAGTAAAACTTACACTCATTTTTTATTCCTCCGTTAATTATATTTAGCTTTTAAATTTTTATTCAGGCAATTTTTGCAGGTGTGAAATCAAGAAAATCTGCTGATACAAGTTTGTATTCAACTCCATCAATAATTTCATTGATACATTTTTTATGACCATCTGCGTGAAGATGCCCGTAAATACACATTTTTACATTATATCTTTCAAACAAATCCTTAATTTGAGGATATATTCTTACATTTTTATCAAAAGGCGGGTAATGAATCATCGCAATCACTGGATTTCCTGACTTTTCCCCTTCCTTAAGTGAAAGTTCAAGTCTTATCATTTCACGGTTTCTAAGCTTTTCTTCTACTGTAAAATCAAACCATTTTGCAGAACACACGGTATAATCACCTGCATCAAAGCTTGTATTATGCAAAAACTTTATTGTTGTAAAATTGTTTTCTTCAATAAAGTTATTTAGTTTACTGAGTGTTTCCCACCAATAATCATGATTGCCTTTTGATATAAATTTCAACCCATTAAGTTCATCAATAAACCTTAAGTCTTCCACTGCACTTTGCAGATATGTTGCCCAGGATATATCCCCCGGAACAAGCACGATATCATTTTTATCAACGACCTCATTCCATCTGAATTTCATTTTCTCTTCATATTCTGCCCATATATTACCAAATTTATTCATAGGTTTTTCTGTCTGAAATGATAAATGAAGGTCGCTTATAGCATATATTGACATTTATAGTCTTAAAAACTCCTTAACCATTTGCTGCATTTCATCCTTTTCGCAAGTGATATTAAACAAAATGGTTTTAGTCTTAAGGTCCGCAAGAGATTTTGGAATATCCTGTCCTGAAACTTCAGAAAGCTTTTCAAGAATATCAAATTCATCAATTCCGTCGCCATAACACTCGTCATTGGTAATTGCCTGCATTACACTCTTACTGAATTTGAAAGGACTTGCAGTTGACGCAATAATTGTCTTGGTTTCATCGCCTGTTTCTTTCACATATTTTTCCTGAACTGAAACTGCAACTGCTGTATGGGTATCAATTACATAGTCATATTTTTCTTTTATATCTCTTATTGTGGTCTTGGTTTCGCAATCATCAGCAAAACCACCCCACATTACTGAACTGATTTTTTCTTTTATATCATTGCTTACTTCATACTTTCCATCTTCTTTAAGTGATTGCATATAAGAGCTAACTTCCTGTGCATCATTACCTGAAAGAATATATAAAAATCTTTCAAGATTACTGGATATAAGAATATCCATAGATGGAGAAATAGTAAGATTGAACTTTCTGTTTCTATCGTAAACACCTGTATTTATAAAATCAGTAAGAACATTGTTACTGTTAGATGAACAGATAAGCTTATTAATTGGCAATCCCATTTGTTTTGCGTAGAAAGCAGCGAGAATATTACCAAAATTTCCGGTAGGAACGTTTACATTAATTTTATCCCCTACCTTAATTTCTCCGGCCTTAACCATATCGGCATACGCTGAAAAATAATATACAATCTGAGGAACAAGTCTACCCCAGTTAATTGAATTAGCTGATGAAAGTGAAAAGTTATGATTGTTTGTAAGTGCATTGAATTTTTCATCGGTAAACATTTGCTTAACGCCATTTTGAGCATCATCAAAATTACCTTTAACAGCTGAAACATTTACATTATTTCCTGACTGTGTAATCATCTGCAGCTTTTGAACCTTACTTACACCCTCCTGAGGGTAGAACACATTAATTCTCGTCCCTGCAACATCTGCAAATCCTTCAAGAGCAGCTTTGCCGGTATCACCTGAAGTAGCAACAAGAATAACAATTTCTTTGTCAATTTTATTCTTTTTCAAAGAAGTAACTAATAAATGCGGCAAAATTTGAAGTGCCATATCTTTGAATGCACAGGTAGGTCCGTGCCACAATTCAAGGATATAATTGCTGTTTGTTAATTTATAAACAGGTGCAATTGAATCTGTACCAAACTTTTCTTTCGTGTAAGCAGAATTTACACAACTCTCAATTTCTCCCTCTGTGAAATCTGTTAAAAATCTGCCGAGAATGTACTTTGCACGTTCTCTGTAGTTCATTTCCGACAGTTTACCTATTTCTTCAAAATTAACAAAAGGTATAGTATCGGGAACAAATAAGCCACCTTCGGGAGATAACCCTTTAATAATAGCTTCTGTAGATGTAAAGCTGATTTTATTATCTCTTGTGCTTCTGTAATTCATTTTTCCCTCCCAATAAGTATTTATCCTATTTATAATACACTAAAATTCAAAAAAAATCAAGTTATTTTCGATATTATTATCTATTATTTTTTAATAATCAAGTAATATGTATTCCTGCTTTATAAAATAACGAATTTATCACCAAAACCAAAATATCACATATAGTGTAATGAAATCATTTTCAGGGAGGGATTTTATGTGTTCTTTATGTAATCTTTTACCAGGGCAAAAATGTAAAATTTCAACCCTGGGTGGCTCTGATATAACATCAAGAAGATTACAGGAACTAGGATTTGTAAAAAATGCCGAAGTTGAATGTTTATTTAAAAGTTTTTGCGGTGATCCTGTTGCTTACAAAATCAAAGGAAGTATAATCGCTTTAAGAAATATTGATGCAAAAAACATTACAGTAGTATTAACGGAGGATTTTAATGAATAATGATTCAAGTAAAGAAAAAATAATAGCACTTGCAGGAAATCCCAACGTTGGCAAAAGCACAATTTTTAATTATTTAACGGGATTAAAACAACATACCGGCAACTGGGCAGGTAAAACTGTTGGTAATACCATAGGAAAATATAAAAATTATCTTATAGCTGATATACCGGGTACATACTCGTTATTTTCCAGCTCTCCGGAAGAAGAAATCGCAAGGAATTTTTTATGTTTTGAAAAAGTTGATTATTGTATTGTAGTATGTGATACTACGAACCTTGAGAGAAATCTATATCTTGCACTTCAAATATCCGAATTAATTCCTAAAACAGCTATTTGTTTAAATATGTTAGATGAAGCAAAAAAGAACGGGATTATAGTTAATTCAGAGAAATTACAAGAACTTACCGGTATTCCTGTTTTTGAGGTCATCGGTAAAAAAGGCTATGGTGTACCAGAAATGCTTGAAAAACTTGAAAGTTCAAATTTCAAAGCTAAAAAAATATATTACGACCACAAGATAGAAGATGCTTGTCAAAAAGTAGAAAAGCTTCTTCCTGACATAGACATAAACAAAAGATGGGTATCTTTAAGAATATTAGAACAGAACTCAGACTTTATAAATTCTTTGATTGAACAAACAAACTTCAATCCGGATGAAAGTTCGGATATGAAGAAAATAGTATATAATCTTGCAGATGATTATAACGGAACGCAAAAACTCAGTGAATCAATAATTTCTGATATTTACGAAAATTCAAACAGAATAACTTCTAAGGTTTTAAATAATGAAGAAAAATCTTATAGAAGCCAAAACATTTACGATAAAATTTTTACAGGTAAATATACAGCTATACCATGTATGATTATCTTTTTGGGTCTGATTATATGGCTCACTGTAAAAGGGGCAAATTATCCTTCGCAGTTGCTTTCAAATTTTTTTGATAAACTTGGGTATTATATACGTTCTTTATTTTCTCAAATCGGCATGCCAAATTTGTTTCAAAGCTTTCTTCTTGATGGTATATATAATATAACCACATGGGTTATTGCTGTTATGCTCCCACCTATGGCAATATTTTTTCCGTTATTTACTCTTCTTGAAGATTTGGGATATCTTCCAAGAATTGCATTTAATCTTGATAAATGTTTTGCCTGCTCAAATTCCTGTGGAAAACAAGCACTTACCACCTGTATGGGCTTTGGTTGTAATGCTGTAGGAGTTACAGGTTGCAGAATTATTAACTCGAAACGTGAAAGACTGATTGCAATTCTGACAAATTCCTTTGTCCCCTGTAATGGCAGATTTCCGTCAATTATTCTTGTTATCACTATATTTTTTTGCGGCATAAGTAAATATTCACAATTGTTATCATCATTTTATATGGTTGTTGTAATCTGCATTGGTATAATGATGACATTCATTATTTCCTATTTACTTTCGAAAACCCTGCTAAAAGGAACACCGTCATCTTTAATTTTAGAGCTTCCACCATACAGACGTCCACAATTATACAAAGTATTAATTCATTCATTAGTAAACAGAACTTTAGAGGTTTTATTGCGTGCGATATATGTTGCTATCCCTTGCGGTGCAATAATATGGATTTTGGGGAACACACATATAAATAACATATCAACAATAACCTACCTTACAAATTTCTTCGAGCCTCTGGGTTTACTCATGGGATTAGATGGTATCATAGTCTGTGCTTTCATATTGGGATTACCTGCAAACGAAATAGTTCTTCCTCTGGTGATAATGCTGTATTCCAATTTAGGCACTATATCGGATACAGGTGCTATAAGCGAAACAGCCAATATATTAATAAATAATGGATGGACTCTTAAAACAGCAATTTGTTATATAATCTTTACTCTGTTTCATTGGCCGTGTTCAACAACTCTTCTTACAATAAAAAAGGAAACAAACAGTTTATACTGGACCTTTTTATCCTTAGCAATTCCTACTATTATCGGTATTTCGTTATGCACTCTAATAAATCTGATATGTTAAAAATCACTCAGAAGAAAATCTTCTGAGTGATTTTGTTATTATTTATAAGATTCTATTAACTTTTTAAATGCAGGTAAGGATTTCTCAATCATTTCGGTAGAAACACAGTATGACAGACGCACATAGCCTTTACAACCAAAACTATCCGAAGGAACAAGCAAAAGCTCGTAATTCCTTGCTTTTAAACAAAAAGCATTTGCGTCATTCTCTAAAGCTTTAACAAATAAGTAAAATGCACCATCAGGGTGAACACATTCATACCCATATTCTGTTAAAGTATCATAAAGCAAATCTCTGTTTTTTCGGTAAACAGAAACATCACTTGTCTGTCCAACACAATCTTTAATAACTTTTTGCATCATACTCGGTGCACACACAAAGCCAAGTGCTCTTCCTGCTCCGCAAATTGCATAGTATACATCTCTGTTACAATCAATTTTGTTTGAAACAACAATATATCCTATTCTTTCGCCCGGTAAAGAAAGAGATTTACTGTAAGAATAGCAAACAATTGTATTATCATAACAATTTGTTAAATAGGGTAAATCTATATCATCATAAACTAACTCTCTGTATGGTTCATCAGAAATAAGATAAATTTTCTTATTATATTCCTCTTGTTTTGAATTAAGAAGCTGACATAGCTTACAAATAGTATCTTTATTTAAAACAGCACCTGTTGGATTGTTAGGAGTATTAATTATCACTGCCTTTGTATTTTCATTAATTAAACTTTCCATAGAAGCAAAGTCAATTTGAAAATTAGTCAAATCAGCAGGTACAATAACAAGCTTTCCTCCTGCAGCTTCAACAAAAACTTTATATTCAGGGAAAAATGGTGCTATTACAATTACTTCATCCCCTTCGCACAAAACAGCATTTAAAGTAACTGTAAGAGATGCTGCTGCTCCACATGTAATATAAATATCATCCTTGTCAATACCAACATTAAATCTTTTATTGATATTTTCAGCAATAGCAATTCTTGTATCTTCGGCTCCTTGTGCAGAAGTATATCCATGAATGGCAACAGTATCATTACTATTAACCAATTCTGAAATCTTTTGCTCTACAACAGAAGGTGCCGGTACACTTGGATTGCCAAGACTGTAATCAAACACATTTTCTCTCCCAATTTCTTTAGCACGTTTATTGCCATACTCAAAAGTTTCACGAATTACGGACCTTACTGTTCCTAATTTTTGCATATTAATATTGAAATCTGACATATAACCACCTTATTCTTTAAAATTTACATCTGTATGTAACAATAGATACATCAGGCTCCGCAGAAAAATCTGCAACGATTTTAAACATTGAAGGAGTACCGATTAATCTCAAAGTAATTTCTAAATCCTTTTTAGTCTGCCAACAAGCAGTTCCTACAGTATCAGAACAATCTTTATTTTCTAATGAAGCAAAATGAGTTCTTTCAGTTCTTCCCCAAACAGGCTTATTAAAGCCCGCCTCAAAAGTATAAGATTCACTCTCACCTGATAATTTCACAATTACCGTTTCATTTGTAAAATTAAATTCTACACTGTCATATCCGCCTTTTGGACTAATCTTATAAGTTTTTCCGTTTATTAGTTTAGCCATAGGCGACATTTCTGAAAACTGATATGTTAAACACAAATCATCTAGTATTTCATTAAGCTTATCGTTGCTATCTTTATCTTCAGGCAATGGAGTATTTTTCATATTAAACATAATGTTTTTGTAAAATGTATCAAGAACATATGAAAGTTTATCGTTATCATAACCTGAATTAATAACAAAAACAGCATCATATTCGGGCATCATTACGCACATTTGTCCGTATGCACCACAAAAACGATATGTATTGTGTCTTCCTTTCCAGAACTGATAACAGTAACCCTCCTGCCAATCCGGACCTGTTGCGCAACCATCAGTAGGTATGTGTTTTTGGGTTGCAAGGTTTATCCATTCACTTGGAATAACTTGTTTGCCATTCCAAACACCACCGTTTAGGTATGTAAGTCCTACTTTAGCTAAATCCTGAAGTCTTAATCTCATACCGGTATAACCAACACTTATACCTAATTCATCTTTAATATAATATGGCTGTTTTATATCTAAAGGTTCAAACAGTTTAGGCATAAGATATTCCACAACTGTTTTACCTGTAAGTTTATTAATTAATGCCGACAACATATATGTACCATAAGAATCATAACGGAATTGTTTGCCGCATTCTATATCTTTTTTTCTATAAAAGAAGTCGTACAACATAGCATCAGACATATCGTTACGTTTCTGACTTTCATGTACAGCTCCACCCTGCTGTCCAAATGACATGGAAAGCAAATCGTGGATTGTTATTTTTAAGTTATCTTTATTAATGTCATCATTTATCAATTCAGGAAAATAATCAGATATAGAATCCTCCACCTTAACCTTACCTTCTGAAACAAGATAACCTATTGCTGTGCTTGCAAAGGATTTGCTGACTGAAAACAATGAATGCTCAGTTTCTTCATTGGACGGAGAAAAATAACCTTCAAACAGCAATTTACCATGTCTTATCAACATAAATGAGTGTGTTTCCTGATTTGGCAGCCCCTGGTAAATGCCCTCTACAAATTTAATTACATCAACAGAAGAAACACCACATGATTCAGGAGTTGCTTTTTCTATAAAATTACTCATAAAAATCTCCATTCCGCCGCCATACATCGACATAAAGTGTAATTATTGAATTTCTCTTATCTGTATGGCAAGGAATGATAAGAGATTTTTTGCCCATGTGCGTTTCTTTGCAAATGCAAAGAAAATTTCGCACGGGCTTTTTAAATCCGCCGGAGGCAATAACGGGAAAGGAACTTTCACGTTATATACCTCTTATCATTAAAAAGTTTTTAATATGAAAGAATAGGCGTTGAACCATCGTCATATGATTTGGTTATTTTAGTTATCTCTAAAAAATAATTGCCATCAGGCGACTCAACTTCAACCTTATCTCCTACTTTTTTGCCCAATATTGCTCTGCCAATAGGAGAATCTTTGCTAAAAACGCCTTCTTCAAGATTTATCCTTACATTTGTAGCAAGCTTGACTGTCATAGTCTCTCCAATATCATCCATAAAACATTCAACTAAATCAAATAAGCCTACAGTATCCTCATTAGAACAATCTTCTATTATTTTAGCAGTCTTAATCATATTTGTTAAATATCTTATCCGACTGTCATTTTTATTTTTAAGTCTTTTGGCTTCTTTATATTCAAAGTTTTCACTTAAATCACCAAAGGCTCTCGCAGTCTTTACTTCTTCTAAAAGCTGAGGACGCAGAACAACCTTTCTGTATTCAATTTCTTCTTCCATTTTCTTTATATCTATTGCTGTCAATTCATCAAACATTTAATTTATCAATCCTTTAATCATATAAATCGATTAAAATTTTCAAAATATCTTCCTTAGACGGAACTCGTGGATTAGTTGCAGTACATGCATCCTTTAAAGCATTATCAGCAAGTTCGTCAATAGATGCCATATATTCATCTTTATCAATACCACACTGAGAAATTGATGTAGGAATTTCCATTTCTTTATTCATAAACTGTATCCAGTTAACCAAAGCACGTACAGTAGTTATTTCATTAAAGTTATATAAACCGAGCATTTTAGCAAGATTTATGTATTTTTTTACACATGGCAGGTATTCTTTTTTACTCTTTGAATGTTTATTTATATCACTGTTAAATTCTATAACATGAGGCAGAACCATTGCATTTGCTCTTCCGTGAGGAATATGGAATTTTGCACCCAAAGCATGTGCAATACTATGATTAATACCAAGTGATGCTGAATTAAAAGCAAGTCCCGCAAGACATGATGCAACATGCATTTTTGTTCTCGCATGAATATCATTATTGCTCAAATAAGATCTCAGCAAAAAGGCACCACAAATCTCAACAGATTTTTCCGCCAATGCAGCGGAAAACTCATTATTATTTTTACTTACATATGCTTCTATAGCATGAGTTAATACATCCATACCCGTATTTGCTGTAATTTCAACAGGTACACTTTTAACAAATTCCACATCCAGAATAGCTTCTTCGGGTATCATATCATCTGATATCAAAGGAAATTTTTTACCTTGCTCGGGATCACTTATAACTGAGAAAGCTGTTACTTCACTACCTGTTCCGCTTGTAGTAGGAATTGCAATAAGAGGAACAGAAGGTAAATTATTGCCCTTGGAATAAATTTCCTTAATGGCTTTTGCTGAATCTATAGCTGAACCACCGCCAATAGCAATCACAGCATCAGGTGAGGCTTCTTTTAAAGCCTTAACACCGAGTGTTATTTTAGCAATTGGTGGATCAGGAACAACATCAGAAAAAACACTGTAGGCAATTCCTGCTGCTTTTAATTTATCTTCAACTAAGCGAATCATTCCACTGTGTATAACATAAGGGTCTGTTATAATCATAACATTTTTATACTCAAGCTGTCTAAGACGATCTAACGCATCTTCACCAAAATAAATTTTAGTTTTGATATCAAATTCTTTCATATTAATTTTCATTGCCTTTCTGTCTGTAAAATCTCGGCAGTGCTAATTAAATCCTGCCGAAGACCTAACGTGATTTTCACATTAGTCAACCTTATTTCAATAATTGTATAGCTTTAAGAAGTTGTGCATCCTGTTCAAATGCAATTTCTCTTATTTCAGTATCATTTAATTCATCAGCAAGTTCTACAACGTAATCGGGTGCAACGCCAACTTTATCAATAACATTGCCTTTGGGTGAATAAAACCTTCCTACTGTCAAATTTACTGCTGCGTTATCAGGCAACATAAAGGTACGCTGAATGGAACCTTTTCCATAAGTGTTAACCCCCACAACCTGTGCTCTGCCACGTTCTTTCATTGCCTGAGCAAAAATTTCAGAAGCACTTGCACTATTTGAATTAACAATAATAGCTACAGGTTTATCATACTCTGTACCTTCTGTTGATTCATAAACCTCTTCATTATCATTTTTATATCTTGCTATCAAAAGTTTTCCTTTATCAAGAAATAAATCAAGAGACTTCAAAACTACATCAAGTCGTCCCCCGGGATTATCTCTTAAATCAACTATCAAGCCTTCAGATGTTTCAGATATATCTTTGAGCTTATCCGATAATTCCTTGTCAGTATCTCCGTCAAAACTCGAAACATATATATAATCAATGCCATCTTCGAAAGATTTGTAATTTACGCTTGGTGCATTAATTTCCCGACGTTCTATATCATTAATTGTAACAAGATTTCCATCACGAAGAACTGTTAAATTAACTTTAGTATTCTTTGCACCTCTTAGTACATCAGAAACCTCCGATGGTGTTTTCCCTTTCAGGTCGATGTCATCAGATGAAACAATAATATCTCCTGCTAAAATTCCTCTTTCCTCAGCAGGCGAACCATCAAACACTTCCAACACCTGCGAATTGGAATTTACATACTTTAATGTAATACCTATTCCTTCAAATTCACCGGTTACATCACTGTTAAATCGGTCAAAACCATAGTCTGACGGAATATACAAAGAAAATCTGTCGTCAAGGGAATGTACCATCCCGTTAACGATTCCCTCATTAAGTTTCTTGGTATCAACATCATCCACATAATATCGGTTTATGAGTTGTTTAGCAAAAAACACCGAAATACCATCGTTATAAACCATAAAGACAAATGTAATCAATGAAGAAAGCAAACCTGTAATAATGCAGGAAATAATAATACGTTTTTTGCTTTTAAGCCAAATAAGAAAGTTCAAAATCTTACCTCATTTTTAAATTATATAAATAATTTATTCAAAAGAAATTCAGAATATACTATCGCAAATACGGCATTGGGTCTGTAGTAGCACCATTAATCATAACTTCAAAATGACAATGGGGACCTGTGGAATACCCTGTGCTTCCTACCTTTGCAATAGTTTGTCCACGGGTTACATTCTGTCCACTGGTAACAAGTAATGATGAATTATGAGCATATAAGGTACTGAGACCACCACCGTGGTTAATAATAATATAATAACCGTAGGCAACATTATAACCTGCAACAGTTACTGTTCCATCCTCAGCTGCTAAAACACTTGCTCCGTAACCTGCACCTATATCGACACCTGTATGACCTTTCCATACTTTTAAAGTAGGATGAAGTCTGTAGCCATATTCACTTGTGATATAGTAAGAACTCGGTGTCGGCCATTGAAGCTGGCCACCTGTATACATTGCACCACCTGAAGCAGGAGCAGATGATCTTAAGGATGCTGCATATTGCTGTCTTAAGCGTTTCATTTCTGCTTCAGCCTGTTCCTTTTCCTTTTGACTTTCATTAATATCCTGATTTAAACTATCAACAGTTTTTTGAAGAGCACTATTCTTTTCATCAAGAATACTCTTCTCCTTTTCAATAGATTTTTTATTTTCCTCTATCTCATTTTTAACAACTTCTATTCTTGCACGGGTTGTACATAACTCATCGTACATATTGGAGTCGTATTCGATGAGTTGTTTTATAAGTTCATAATTAAAAATTGCTTCTGAAAGACTTTCACCACTGAATATAAGTTCAATATATGATGCCGAATTATCTTCATACATAGTACGAAGACGAAGTTTCATAGCTTCATACTGTCTGTCAGCTTTTTCCTGCGCCTGAATCAATTCTTCTTCTTTATCGGAAAGTTCCTTGTTAATAACATTAAGCTTATCCTGTATATCACTGATTTCAAGTTCAAGCTCACTCTTTTGTTCCAAAACAGTTTTTTTCTTAGATTCAGCTTCTTTTTTCTTGCGTTCAGCCTCTTCAACTTTTTTCTGAGCATCGTTTATATCCTGTTGTGTAGGTGCAGCCAATGTACTTATTGATGCAACAATAGAAGTAATCATTGCAAGCAATAAGCAAATAACAAGTATAATTGAAATTATTGATGTATATGTTTTCTTCATGGAATTTCTCCTTGTATCATACTCTCAAATGTTTTCTAAGGGACATAACACTACCTGTAACACCTATAACAATTCCAACAACAGCAAAAGTGGAAAATATAATTAATGCCATACTTTCGAAAGAAAGCAACTGGAAGAATGAAATAAAGTTTACTGACTGTGTCGGTATTCTTGAATATACTAACCAAACAATACAAAAGCTTATTACAGCCCCTATTAATCCGATTATTATTCCTTCAATGATAAAGGGCCATCTTATAAAACCATCTGTTGCACCGATATATTTCATAATGTTGATTTCTTTACGTCTTGAATAAACTGATACTTTTATTGCATTAGAAACAATAAAAGCAGTAACAATACAAAGAATCAAAACCAGCCACAGACTTATATTTCTTACTGTATCAACTATACCCACAATAGTGTTTGCCAAACTTTGAACATCGCTTACTTTTTCAATTCCTGATATCTTTTTCAAAGAAACAGAAACATCCTGTACAAACTTAAGGTCATCAAGACTAATTTTATATGAGTTACGAAAAGGGTTATCATTTTCCAGCCCGTCAAGCATACCTGCTTTATCTCCAAGTTTTACTTTCACTTCCTGGAAGGTTTGTTCTTTAGTATACATCTGTGCAATGGAAACATGAGGTATTTGTCTTATCTTATTACCTATTTCCATATATTGTTCGTTATCAATATCATCTGATACAAAAACCTGTATTTCACAATCTCTTGATACCTGAACAGCTATATCATTTACATTAAGAGATATTATCAAAAATACACCCAGTATAAACATAGTTGCAACGGCTGTAGTTATAGAAACAATACTTGTAATTCTGTTTTTACCTATACTTTTTAATGCTTCTCCTACATAATATTTCATTTTATTACTCATCATAACCGTAAACCCCTTTCTCCTCATCTCTGATTATGGTTCCGTTTTCGATGGCAATAACACGTTTTTTCATAGTATCAACAATTTCTTTTGCGTGTGTAGCTACAATAACAGTTGTACCTTTTTTATTGATATCTTCAAGAAGATGCATAATTTCCCATGCAGTTTCAGGATCAAGATTTCCTGTAGGCTCATCAGCAATAAGCATAGATGGATTATTTACAATTGCCCTTGCTATTGCAACTCTTTGTTTTTCACCACCTGAAAGATTTTTAGGATAGGCTTTTGCTCTGTGAGTAAGACCGACAAGACTTAAAATTTCAGGAATTTTTTTACGTCTCAAACTTTTAGGAGCACCTACAACAATCATTGCAAATTCAATGTTTTCTTTAACAGTTTTATCTTCAAGAAGCCTGAAATCCTGAAAAACTACACCTAAAGTTCTTCTGAAATAAGGAACGTCTTTGTGCTTCATTTTTGCAATATCTTTATTGTTAACAATAAACTCACCACTTGAAGGAATGATTTCACGAAGAAACATCTTGATAAGTGTAGACTTTCCTGCTCCTGAAGCACCTACCAAAAATACAAACTCGCCCTTATCAATTATAAAATTTACATCATATAAAACTTTATTTCCTTCATCGTAAGTTTTTGCAACATTTCTCGCAATTACCATAAATTCCTCCAATTATCTTCGGGTAGAAATAAGATGCTTTTGTATCAGCATTGCCATTTTGAATAACAAAGCATCGTCAAATTTTCTCACATCAAGACCCGTTAATTTCTGAACTCTGTCAAGTCTGTACACAAGAGTATTTCTGTGAATGTACAACTCACGTGCAGCAAGAGAGATATTTAAGTCAAAATCGAAAAATCGCTGTATTGTATTCATTGTATCTGCATCAATTTCCCGTAACACATCCTGAGGAAAAATTTCATTTAAAAATGCTTTGCATTTTTCTACAGATATTGATGAAATAAGTCGGCTGATTCCAAGATTCATATATGAATAAATCTTAGTTCTTGTTTCAAAGGTATAACCTATTTCCAAAGCATCAACAGCTGTTTTGTATGCTTTATCAAGGTTGTTTAATTTATCACTGACACAGCCTATTCCGATAGAAGGCTGTTCATATATTTCAGACATTATTGCCAGAGATATCTGTTGTGCTATATTAATCAATTTGTTTCCCGACGGTTCAGTTTTACATGTCCTTATTAAAACTATTTCGTCAGAATCACTTACGAATACACAATCCTGCTCTCTTAATGGGGCACATTCTTCAACTATCTGTTTTGCCATTTCAAGGTGTTTACTCGAAACTTTAACCACAAAAACAACTCTTAACTGTTCATCTTCAATATTTAAAGTTTGTGCTCTCCATGTCTTGTTTTCAAGATTTCCATTAATGATTTGCTGATAAAAATATTCGATATCATCAAATTCCCTGTCAAAATTCTTAATAGTAACCAATGAAGATAAAATTACACCGGCAATAGTCCGAGTGTCATAATTATCAGAGTTCTCAATAAAAAATGAAAACCTTTCTATTTTATCACATTCAAGAGGATATGAAGTAATACCAAAACTTAATTCGTTAACATTCAAACCAATCAAATCATTTTCATTAGATGATACAATGGTGTTAGAAATATCTGTAACACCCATTTTAACAGCAATATTTTCTCTTAAAGCATCAAAATACTTTTGATACATATCAATAGACATAATTACCTCCCAAAAAATCATATCCAACTAATAATCACAATACATTCTTAATCATTATACCATATATTTATGAAATTTGCAAAGAAAACACAAAAAAAACAGCGATTTTTTTAAATTTCGCTGTTTTTTCACATTTTACATATTAATAACGTTTTCATCTATAGCAAGAGGCTGAGACTTGGGACATTTTATTTGAGAATTCTTTTCTATTAAAACGTTATTACCGACAATTACATTACTCAGCTTTGTTCCCTGTCGTATTATCGCATTTTCAAGTATAATACATCCATCAATTTCAACATTTTCTTCTATAAGTACATTCCGTGATATAACAGAATTTTTAACTTTGCCTTTAACTACAGTACCATCTGCAATCAGAGAACTATGCACGTTACAGGTTTTAGCATATCTTACAGGCGGAGAATCTTTTGTTCTGGTGTAAATGGGGTTATTTTTATTAAACAAAGTTCCCATTGTCTGTATATCAATAAGATTAATATTTGCAGCGTAATAATCGTTCACACTATTGATACATGACAAATAACCATCAAATCTGTGTCCTACAATATTATACTCATCTATATGGGCAGATATAAATTCCTTAAGCTTATAATACTTACCTTCACAAGACGCTTTAAACAACAAATCACACAGCAAACTCCTTTTCATAACAAAGATTTCCATAGAAATATCTGCTGTTTTTCTTATTCCCGCATTTCGAGCTGCACCTGTAACCTTACCATTCATGTCAACATTATAAGTTATACAGTTTATAAACTTCTTATCAGCATTTTTTACTTTTTTATATACAACCATAATATCAGCATTTGATTTTTCAAAACATTCAGCAACTTCTTCTATATCAACGTTGCAAATCATATACGAGGGTAAAATAACAACGTATTCCTCGCTAATCTTATTTAAAAGATCAAGATTATTTTCAAAAGGTAATTTATCACAATCCTGATTATAATCCATAAGTCTGTTATAAACAACATACAATCCACCTATTTTTCTGTCCAAATCCCACGGTCTGCCATTAGATAGATGTTCGTTTAGTGTTCTTGAAGTGTTCTCCGTGAACATAAATATATGATTAATACCTGCATTTACCAAATTTGATAAGGAAAAGTCAATTATTCTGTACCTTCCACCAACAGGCAAGGTTGCGGCATTATTTTTTTTAATCAGAGGATATAATTTTTTAGCATCCTCATCCATGTTGATAATTCCAAAATAATTTCTTAGCATTTTTTATTTCTCCCTGCAATAAAATGTTTCCGGTTTTACATTTATACCATCGCCAATAAGTGCAACTGAATTATTGCCGTCGATGATATTATTTTCATTAATAACTGCATCCTCACAAATAATCGCTTTATTAACCGAAACATTTGATAAAATTCTGGCTCCACGCATTATTACACTATTTGAAACCGTTGAGTTTTCAGCAATATATACTCCCGGAAAAATAACAGAATTGGTAACGTTGCCCATAATTACTGAACCTTCGGATATCAAACTGTTACTTACAACTGCGTTTTCCCCAACATATTCAGGAGGCACTACTTCAGATTTAGTATATATCTTCCAGTCGTTTGAATATAATTTTATTTTGTTATCTTCATTAAGCAGGTCCATATTGGCCTCCCAAATACTTTCAACTGTTCCGATATCACGCCAATATCCCTCAAAAGCATATGCATACATTTTTGCCTTTTTCTTTAACATTTCTGGTATTATATTTTTACCGAAATCATGACTTGATGAAGCATCAAATGCATCATTTATTAAATATTTTCTTAGAGTATCGTATGTAAAAACATAGATTCCCATAGATGCTAAAGTACTTTTGGGGTCGTCCGGCTTTTCTTCAAATTCACATATACTGCCGTCTTCATTAACGCTTAATATTCCAAATCTTGAAGCCTCTTTAATGGGTACATCAATTACTGCAATAGACACGTCAGCGTTATTACTTTTATGAAAATCAAGCATTTTTGCATAATTCATTTTATACACATGATCTCCTGATAAAATCAGCACATATTCAGGGTTCAAATTATCGAGAAATGCTAAATTCTGATAAATTGCATCAGCTGTACCTTTGTACCAATCACCACCATCTTCACTCATATATGGAGGTAGTAAACTAATTCCACCATATGAATTATCCAAATCCCAATGTTTTCCTACTCCTATATGTTTATTCAAAACCCATGGCTTGTACTGCGTAAGAACGCCAACTGTATCTATACCAGAATTAGTACAATTGCTTAAAACAAAATCAACAATTCTGTACTTCCCACCAAATGCAACTGCAGGTTTTGCTACATTTTGAGTTAAATTTTTCAGTCTGGAACCTTGCCCCCCTGCAAGAACCATAGCTACTATTTCTTTTTTCAGCATATTAGTTTATCCTCTTTTCTAACAACTAAAGTTCTTAACAACAATCCCATTTAAAATTGCCGGCTATTTCAAAAAGGTTGTCTGTTAAGTTTAAAATTTCAAGTAAATCTCGACAAATGACACAAGCCTTAAAATAACATTTAAATTATAGTTTGCAAAACAAGAATTAAAGAAAGTCCAGGTATTCCTAACATTCCTGTAATTATTGATGTTATTGGATTTATACCTACTCCAAGACCTATAAACTTTCCGATAAAATTAATAATCAGAAGTATCAATCCACCGCTAAAAGCATTTATTATCAATTTCAAAATAAGTTTTAATGGTATATAAAATATTTTAAAAAAGACAAATAAAAGAACAAGTCCCATAAGGTATGCGACAATGAACTTATTGTCAAGCATGTCAACAACTCCTTCACTTAATAATATGTTCTTTGTCCAAATTATATTCAATTAAATACATAATTTAAAAAATCGTGAATTCTTTCTTTATATTCTAAAGGATCGGTTATTGCACTTTCCGCATGTCCTGCTTCAGGGCATATATAAATTTTTTTATATGAAGATGTATTTTCATAAAGTACATACACATTTTCTACTGGAATAAAATTGTCATTTTGACCATGGATATACAAGACCGGGCATTGAATTTTTTTTACCTCTTCTTTGACATTACCATCTTTTATTGAATAGTTACACCTATGCTTAACCATCCAATCAATCAGGTGAATAAACGGAAATTCAGGAAGATTAAAATCTTTTTTCAGTCTCAGAGTAAGGATATCTTTTATAGAAGAAAACGAACAATCAGAAATAATTGCATTTACACTTTTGGAATTTTTGGCAGCTGTTAACAATGCTGTAGCTCCACCCATAGAAATTCCGTGCAGTATAATTTTTATATTATCTCCAAGCATTTGCTCAAGATATTTAATCCAACATATTATATCTTCACTGTCGCACCATCCAAAACCAATATATTTTCCACCACTTTCTCCATGTGCTCTCAAATCAGGAAGCATTACAGAATATCCAAAATCATTATAATATGCCGAAGCTATTCCTATTACACTTCTTCTGCTGCATCCGTAACCATGAATAATTATCACGACTGTCTTCTTGTTTTTCTGCTCATTAATGTAGATGTCCCCAAACAGCTCAACATTATCTTTTGCCTTGATAATTTTAGAATAAGGGACAGGAAGCGATTTCTGATATTTTTTATAATCATCATTGTTTGAATCATAATATTCATTTTTACGGGAAAAGCCAAAAGAATATATTGAATTAACAACTAAAAATAAAATAATAATTCCTGCAAAAACACTTACTAATAACATACAATCACCACAAATCATTTTTCAAGTATATCTTTTTCATTTTGGAGCAATAATATTTACGCAAGTTAAAAAATTTAAAGGAGATTTGATTATGGACAGAAATCATATGGTAAAATGTAGTGTTACAACTTGTAAGTATAATGATTCAAATTGTTGTATCAGCAAAAAGATTAACGTTACAGGTGAATACGCAACAGAATGTCAGGAAACAGTTTGTGATACATTTACTACAAAGTCAAATGTATTAACCAATGCATTATCTTCTAACGATTGCAGTGGTGAAACAAAAATCAAATGTGAAGCTACAAACTGCAAATATAACGAAGACAAAGCTTGTTCGTTAAATACAATTGATGTAAATTGCACTTGTAATTCATGTCAGTGCGAATCACCACAGCAAACTTGTTGTTCATCATTCGAAAAACTTTCATAATAAAAAGCGCCTTGTAAGACTTTTTCTTACAAGGCACTTTTTATTACATATTCATATTTTAATTTTTTCTGAAAATTTTATAACCGATAACAAAAGAAACTATAAAAAATATTATTGCAGCACTAACAACAAAACCCGTATAATCTTTTACCGGTTCTTCAGGAAGTTCTAAAGGTAAACTTGCAGTAGTTACGGGAAGACTTTCAGGTGCGATTATACTTTTTTGGACATCAGCAGGAAAAAGTGAATACAGTTTAGATAAATCTTCTGTTTTCATTTCATAATCCTTTGCCATAAGCCTACTCATAAATAAGGCATTATAATCTACTTCACCAAATCTTGATACTGCACCATAATAAACGAGTTGGTCATTTGCATCTAATAACTCAATGTAGAGAACTGTTTTATAAGCATCTGTTGAATTAGGATTTTGTTTTGTATCATAAAGAATATCATTCTTAACATTTGTAATCATTATATCTTCTGCTATCTGGAAGAATTTATCTTTATCTACTTCGTGTAACTCATCCTGATAACGTAATGTTACTTTATCAACACCTGAACTTGATAAAGAAGGTTTTTTATATAAAAATTCTGCAAAACTTATCTGATTACCAATTGTTGAACGTTCTTGTTCTGCCATAGCAAAGACACCTTCATTTAGATAATCTTCTAATCTCTTTGTCATATCATACTTATCTGTATCAACTAATTTGATAGACTTTTCATCTCTTGACTTTATTTCATAAGCATAGAAATTATTTTCATCAATATACCCAAATAAATATTCTTTGCCTTTTTCCAACATTAAAACACTATCATATCTTGTATAGGTTTCTTTCTTGCCAATTTCAACTTCACCTTTAATTTTTACAGTAGGTATTACATCCACAGTATCTATTTCTGCTTGTGAAGAAAAACTAATGTTCCCTTTAAGTTTGACATTATCAACTCTACCAATAAAAACTTTTGCACCATCTTCACTTAACAGGCTTTCAGGAATATCACCTGCAAATACTGATACTGACATTATAAACAATAATGATATAATACCGATTAAACTAATAAACTTTTTCATGCAAATCCCACCCTAATCTACTAACGCTTTTTCAAGTGCTTGTTTTGCCTCTCTTAATATCTCTGTATTATTAAACCTATCATTAGGAACATTCTTTATACTGTGATACAACTCTTCATCCATATTAATTTCAGTTATAGCACCATAACCTGAAGATTGAGATAATATGCCAATTATATAATTTAGGTCAGGATTGTTATTTTTGTTAAAGGAAGTATATTGAAACAGGTGTAATAAGTTATAGCTGTGCTTTGTATTTTCTGTTTTATATCTATGAATAGCATTCTCACTAATACCATCTACTGTTTCATTTAGCAGGTTTAATGTTAATTCGTGATAACTGCTCGCAAATGTCTGGTCTATATTTTTCTGCAACCAGTCCCTTTCAGACTTTACCTGTATGTATCCTATGGATAGAACAAAAATCAAAACTATCAATATGGGTATAAATATTTTTGACACTTTCATATAATACCTCTCTACTTATTGTTATACAACCTGATTATTGTTGCAATTGCCTGCTCCGCAGTATAGGTGTCTTTTGGTGCAAATTTATTATCGCCAACACCTTCCATAATACCTAAATTGCTAATGATTTGAACAGAATCAGATGCCCATTCAGATACTTCGCTTATATCATCATATTCAAAATACATTTCTGTTACAGGCATAGGCATAAACTTATTCACAACACGAATAATGATTGTTGCTGCTTCTTCTCTGGTAAGATAATCATTAGGGGCAAATGTATATCCACCTTTACCATCGACTATATCTGCTAAACAAAGTGAAAATATCTTCTCGTTGGTTGTATCCCTAAAAGGTCTGGGGGATACTTTCGCCCACGTAATATCCATTGTCTTATCAAGCATATTATAAATTACTTCGCAAAACTTCTCTCGTGTTATAGGTTCTTTATATGAAATATCAGTTACACTATCTAAAAATCCTAAATCTTTTGCTTGAACTATATAATCAGCAGACCATTCATTACAATCATTAGAAATTAAATTGTATGCTTTTTCTACTATAGCCTTTAATTCTTCTACATTTTCAGACCTGTAAGACAAACCACTATGACCACTTTCAGGAGTGATACCACTTGAAAAATTATAAGTATATTTTTTATTTGCTTTGTCAAAAAATATAATCTCATAAATCCAACCACCACTATTTCCTTCTTTCACATAAGGCAAAAATGATTTGGTGTTTATAGTATTATAAATATCAGTTATGACTTTATCATAAGTTGTAGAATAGTTAATACCATTCATACCACTTCTAATAATAATGTGGTCTATATCTTCTCTTGAAAGTCCTGTAAGTTCTTCAAAGGTATATACGTGTGCAGATGCACTTCCTTGTGTAGCAGTACTGCTATCAGCACTACAAGGTAAAGCAGATACCAACAAAACCAACACAACTAACAATGACAATAATCTTTTCATAAAATCATCCTTTCCTGCTTATCAACCAACAAAATTAAAAATGCACCACCCATATTGCAGAGTGATGCACTAAAAACGCACATAACTCCGAATGATAGGCTGCTAGACACTAATCAATATACTTTCCAGAAAGCATTTCAAAGTAGTACGCTTTTAACATAGCATACACTTTCTGGAAAATTATATACTAATTCCAGTATATTGATTTTTAGTATCTAGCATAAATATTATATCATATAAAAAATGATAAATCAAGCATTATAAGGTTAACAAACTTAAAACACCCTTGCCGGATTCCTCCAACAAGGGCGTTTGGTATTTAATTTTGTTTTATCAAAATTTAAATTACTTAAGAGCAGCCTGAGCAGCAGCGAGTCTTGCAATCGGAACTCTGAATGGTGAGCATGATACATAATCAAGACCGATGTTGTGGCAGAATTCTACAGAAACAGGGTCTCCACCGTGTTCACCGCAGATACCACAGTGCATTTCAGGACGTACTTTCTTACCAAGTGTAACAGCCATTTCCATAAGCTTACCAACACCTGTCTGGTCAAGTTTAGCAAATGGGTCATTTTCAAAGATTTTAGCATCATAGTATGCATCTAAGAATTTACCTGCATCATCACGTGAGAAGCCATATGTCATCTGTGTAAGGTCATTTGTACCGAAGCAGAAGAATTCAGCTTCACTTGCAATAACATCAGCTGTAAGAGCAGCTCTTGGAATTTCAATCATAGTACCAACTTCGTACTTAACTTCAATACCGGCACCAGCAATTTCACCTTCAGCAGTAGCTACTACGTCATTCTTAACATACTTAAGTTCTTTGATATCTCCAACTAATGGAATCATAATTTCAGGAACAATGTTCCAGTCAGGATGTGCTTTCTTAACATTGATAGCTGCACGAATAACAGCTTTTGTCTGCATCTTTGCAATTTCAGGATATGTTACTGCAAGACGGCATCCTCTGTGTCCCATCATTGGGTTAAATTCGTGAAGTGAAGAAATAATAGCCTTAATATCTTCTACAGATTTACCCTGAGCATCAGCAAGTGCTTTAATGTCAGCTTCTTCTGTTGAAACGAATTCATGAAGTGGTGGATCGAGGAATCTGATTGTTACAGGATTTCCTTCCAAAGCTTCATAAAGAGCTTCAAAGTCGCCCTGCTGATATGGAAGAATCTTTTCAAGAGCAGCTTCCCTTTCTTCTACTGTATCAGAACAAATCATTTCACGGAATGCAGCAATTCTTTCTGCTTCAAAGAACATATGTTCTGTACGGCAGAGACCGATACCTTCAGCACCGAGTTCTCTTGCTTTCTTAGCATCAGCAGGAGTATCAGCATTTGTTCTAACCTTAAGTGTTCTGAATTCATCAGCCCAAGCCATAATTCTACCGAATTCGCCTGCAATTTCAGCATCAACAGTAGGAATAATACCATCATAGATATTACCTGTTGAACCATCGATTGAAATATAGTCGCCTTCGTTATATGTTTTACCAGCAAGAGTGAATTTCTTATTTTCTTCATCCATTACGATATCACCGCAGCCTGATACACAGCATGTACCCATACCACGAGCAACAACAGCAGCATGAGATGTCATACCACCACGAACTGTGAGGATACCCTGTGAAGCTTTCATACCTGTAATATCTTCAGGTGATGTTTCAAGACGAACAAGGATAACCTTTTCACCCTTTGCATTCCAGATTTCTGCATCTTCAGCTGTGAAAACAACTTTACCACAAGCAGCACCAGGAGAAGCACCAAGACCTCTTCCTGCAGGAGTTGCAGCCTTAAGAGCCTTAGCATCAAACTGAGGATGAAGAAGTGTATCAAGGTTTCTTGGGTCAATCATAGCTACAGCTTTCTTCTTATCAATCATACCTTCATCAACAAGGTCGCAAGCAATTTTAAGAGCAGCTTTTGCAGTTCTCTTACCATTTCTTGTCTGAAGCATATAAAGCTTACCTTCCTGAATTGTGAATTCCATATCCTGCATATCTCTGTAGTGATCTTCAAGGATTTTACAAACTTTGTTGAATTCATCAAAAGCAGCAGGGAATTTTTCAGCCATCTGAGCAATTGGCATAGGTGTACGAACACCTGCAACAACGTCTTCACCCTGAGCGTTTACAAGGAATTCACCCATAAGTCCAGGTTCACCTGTAGCAGGATCACGTGTAAATGCAACACCTGTACCACAATCGTCGCCCATATTACCAAAAGCCATCATCTGTACGTTAACAGCTGTACCCCATGAATATGGAATATCGTTATCTCTTCTGTAAACGTTAGCTCTTGGGTTGTCCCATGAACGGAATACAGCTTCAACAGCACCCATAAGCTGTTCCTTAGGATCTGAAGGGAAATCTTTACCAATCTTATTCTTGTATTCAGCTTTAAACTGACCTGCAAGTTCCTTAAGATCTTCAGCTGTAAGCTCAACGTCCTGAGTTACGCCCTTCTTTTCTTTCATTTCGTCGATAAGTTCTTCAAAATACTTCTTACCAACTTCCATAACTACATCAGAATACATCTGAATAAATCTTCTATAGCAGTCCCAAGCCCAACGTGCATTGCCTGATTTAGCAGCAATTGTTTCAACTACTTCTTCGTTAAGACCAAGGTTAAGAATTGTATCCATCATACCAGGCATAGAAGCTCTTGCACCTGAACGAACTGAAACGAGAAGAGGATTTTCCTTATCTCCGAAATTCTTTCCGCAAATTGCTTCCATCTTTACAATGTTTTCCATAATTTCAGCCTGAATAGCTTCGTTGATCTTACGACCATCTTCATAGTACTGAGTACAAGCTTCAGTTGAAACTGTGAAACCCTGAGGAACAGGGAGACCAATTTTGGTCATTTCAGCGAGGTTGGCACCTTTACCACCGAGAAGTTCTCTCATAGTAGCATCGCCTTCGCTAAAAAGGTATACATACTTTTTACTCATTCTTTATTTCCTCCTTAAATTGTTTGCATAAATTAACATTGTAATTATACATTATTTTCCCGTTTTTGTAAAGTCTTTTTTGTAAAATAGCATAAAATTTGCCATACTATTACAATGAATATCTATTATTTCTTTCACATACTTGTTAAATTTATAAACATATTGTATAATAATCAGCGTTATGGTATAATTATAAAAAATATCTGAGAGGTTATTATGAACATTACAGAAGCTAAATTACTTACAGATTTATTTTTACCTTTACACTGTGATTTTTTAAACATAGTATTTATTTTAATTACTACTGTATTCAACAATGGATACTTACCTATCACGGTTGGTATTGTTCTTCTGTTTTTTCCAAAGCACCGAAATATGGGACTCAGAATACTGATTGCGTTACTGCTTGGATTGATTATAGGTAATTTAATTTTAAAACCATTAATTGCAAGAATACGTCCTTTTGAATATATGGATATAAGTCTGATGATACCAAAACCAAAAGATTTTTCTTTCCCGTCAGGACACACACAGGCTGCCTTCGCTTTTGCTTCTTCAATTTATATATCAAATAAAAAAACAGGTATATTTATGTATGTAGTAGCTGTTTTGGTTGCTTTATCAAGAATGTATTTAATGGTGCATTATCCAACAGATGTTCTTTGTGGTATAGTTCTTGGAATATCATATGGTTATATATCAAACATAATATTAAAAAAATCAAAAAAACAGTAGCTATAACAACATTGTCATAGCTACTTAATTTTATTCATTTTCAAATAAAGGTGTTGAAAAATATCGCTCAGCTGTATCCGGAAGTATTGTTACAACTGTTTTTCCCTTACCAAGCTTTTTAGCAAGTTTTTTAGCAGCAGCAACATTTGTTCCACTGGATATACCACACATAATTCCCTCTTTTTTAGCAAGTTCTCTTGAAACTTCAAGAGCTTCCTCATCACTTATAATGCAAATGTCATTATAAATTTCTTTATTCAGCACAGGGGGAATTACACCATCTCCTATTCCCATCTGCATATGTGTTCCAATTGAACCACCTGCAAGAATAGCTGCATTTTCAGGTTCTACCGCCCAGATTGTAATATCAGGATTCTGAGCTTTCAAAACCTCCCCTACACCTGTTATGGTGCCACCTGTTCCTATTCCTGAGCAAAAACCATGTATCGGTCCTGCAACCTGTTCCAGAATTTCAACACCTGTATGGTGTCTGTGAACCATAGGATTTGATGGATTTTCGAATTGTTGAGGAACAAATACATTAGGATTTTCCTTCGACATTTTCAAAGCTGTTTCCAGACACTCATTTATACAGTCTCCTATATTTCCTGCATCGTGTATAAGTATCACCTCTGCGCCATAATGACGCACAAGTTTTCTTCTTTCTTCGCTAACTGAATCAGGCATAATTATTATGGTCTTAAGACCCATAACTGCACCACATAACGCAAGACCAATTCCCTGATTTCCGCTTGTTGGTTCAACAATTATTGTATTTTGATTTATTTTACCTGATTTCCACGCATCAGCAAGCATATTATATGCAGTTCTTGTTTTAATCGAACCGCCTGCATTTAATCCCTCAAACTTAACAAGTATTTCTGCACTGTCTTCATCGGTTATCTTGTTAAGTCTTATAACAGGAGTATGTCCTATCGCTTCAAGTATATTGCTGTAAATCATATCAAACTCCTACTTATCTAATCACTTATATAATATTTTCTTCATTTTGTCTCTCTTTTTTTTCTTCTTGTTTTCAGAACGAATAAACAAGATTATCAAAAGCAGTAAAACAACGACAACACTTATAACTACCCTCAAAGTAACTTTTATAATTTTTTGAAACAAAGATGGCTTTACAATTTTATCTGTATCAAGTGTAGCTATAACCGTCTTGTCAGGTAATAAAACATTTACTTTTTGAGTATCAATCTTATAGTCATATGTAAAATCATTTTTATTATATTCACTGCTAAGCAAAAACGTTACTGATCCTTTAGGAATCAAAGTAACCCTGCCTTCTTCATAAGGCTTAATATTCTGACCGTCAAGCACAACCTTATTAAAATCATTTGTTCCATATTCAAGCAAGGTTTGTGTATCTTTATACACATCTGTAAAAGTATCACTTTTCAAAACTACAGATATTAATTTTTTATCATTTTTTTCACAATATGTAACCAAAGTGTATTTTGCCTGAGATGTGTAGCCGGATTTACCTCCGACTACGCCTAACGTTGCATACTGTGGCCAATGCATCATTCTATGCTGTGTAACCATATATCTTGTGTCTTTTTTCTTATTGGTAGATGCAATTGTATATTCCTGAGCAGAGATAAAATCACGGAATTTCTCATTCGCCAGCGCAGATTTTACAATCATTGCAAAATCGTAAGCAGTCGTATAATGCATTTCATCATGCAAACCACTTGGGTTAACAAAATTAGAATTTTTCACACCCATTTCATTTGCTGTTTTATTCATTAGTTTAGCAAACTCATCCAACGAGCCACTGATATGTTCAGCAAGCACATTAGCTGCATCATTTGCAGACATAAGCATAGCGGCATTCACAGCATCTTCAACTGTAATTTTTTCGCCATAGTCGAGTGCTATATTGGAGGTATCTCTCGGAACTGTGTCCACGGCAGTTTTAGAAACCGTTATAACGTCTCCCATTCTGCTCTTTTCACATGCCAAATAAACAGTAAGAAGTTTCGTTATACTTGCAGGATACATTCTTTCGTTTACATTATGACTATATAAAATCTGACCTGTTTCAGCATCAATTAATATAGATGCTCCACTGCTTGTAACAGGCTTTGCATAAACATTAGTTGAAAAGACACAAACTAATATTAATACTAACGCTAATATTTTTTTCATTTAAAGCTCCATCAGAATAATTTAATTATCTTTTTAGGGCATTTTTCACTGCAAACGCCACAACCAATACATTTATCATAATCTATTACTGCAACATTATCAACAAGTGCAATAGCTTCGCAAGGACAGTTTTTAACACAGATGCCACAACCGATACATCCGACTGAACATTTAGCCTTCATTACTGCACCTTTATCTTTTGAAGAACATTTAACTGTACAATTGGCACTGTATGGCACCATTTTAATTATATTTCTTGGACAAGTTGTAATACACATACCACAAGAAGCACATACATCTTTATCAATAGTTGCCAGTGAATTTTCAATAGATATGGCATTAAATTTACAAGCATCTACACAATCACCATAACCAAGACAAGAATAATTGCACAATTTATCTCCTTGATTTAAAGCATTAATTTCATAGCATGACTTGGTTCCGTCAAACTCATATTTTTTAGGTGCCACATCACTGTTACCTGAACACATCACACAGGCAACCATTTTTTCACCTTTGGATGCCTGTGTCCCCATAATACCTGCTATAATATCAAGAGCATCCTGAGACAAACTTGGACAGGCATTAACAGGAGCTTCTCCTTTTACTATGGCTTCTGCGCAAGCACTACATCCTGCATAGCCACATCCCCCACAATTAGCACCGGGTAAATTATCACAAATCTCCGCTATTTTGGGGTCAGTTTTTACCTCAAAAACCTTAGCAGCAATACTCAGCACCGCACCTACAACCAGTCCAATTATACCAAATGCTACAACAGCGGTAAATATTGAATTCATAAAAATCTCCATTCTGCCGCCATACGTCGGCACAAATAGTATTCAAAATTCTCTTATCCGTATGGCAAGGAATGATAAGAGATTTTTACGCCCATGTGCGTTTCTGAGCAAAAGCGAAGAAAATTTCGCACGGGCAACCAAATCCGCAGGGTGCAATAACATGAAAGGAACTTCCACGTTATTTTCCTCTCTTAAAAACTAAGTCCCTGAAATCCCAGAAAAGCAATAGAAATCAACGCTGCCGAAATCATAACAATCGGTAAACCTTGCATAAATTCCGGAATTTTTGCTTCTTCAAGTCTTTCACGTATTCCTGAAAGAAGAATTATTGCTATTGTAAAACCAATAGCTGCAAACATATTAAAGACTATAGTTTCAATCAAATTGTAGTCATATGTATCAATAGCGAGCAATACCGCACCAAGAACAGCACAATTAGTTGTAATTAAAGGCAAATATATACCTAAAGCAGTATATAATGATGGTGAAAAACGCTGAAGAGCCATTTCTACAAATTGAACTAAAGCTGCTATTACGAAAATAAACACTATAGTTTTCATATATTCCAAATTAAAAACATTAAGTACATAATGCTGAATAAGCCAGGTTGCAATTCCCGCTAGTGTCATTACGAAAGTAACAGCCATTCCCATACCTACAGCTGTTGATGTTTTCTTTGAAACTCCAAGAAAAGGACATATTCCCATAAAGCGTGATAAAACGAAATTTTCCGTCAACATTGCACTTATAGCAATTACTAATAAAGACTTTATATCAATCATTATCTATTCCCCTTTCTTGTTTCAATTAAATTCTTTACTGCCAGAATAATTCCAAATGTCAAAAATGCTCCCGCAGGAAGAATAAAAGCAGTAGCAGGCTGATATCCTGATGTAAAAATTCTCAATCCACACCAGGTTCCTACACCGATTATTTCTCTGATTGATGCAATAAGCACCAACGCAAAAGTGAACCCTAAACCCATTCCTATACCGTCAACAGCAGATGCCAAAACACCATTTTTCGAAGCGAAAGCTTCTGCTCTTGCAAGAATTATACAGTTAACAACTATAAGAGGTATAAATACACCCAACGCAGTTGCAAGAGAAGGCAAAAACGCATTAATGAGCATTTCAACAATCGTAACAAACGCTGCTATAACAACAATGTATGATGCAATTCTTACCTTGGAGGGTATTAGTTTTCTTAGTGCAGAAATAACTATATTTGAGCACACTAAAACAACCATAGTAGATAATCCCATACCAATAGCATTGATTACCGATGTGGTAGTTGCCAATGACGCACACATACCTAATGTAGAAACAAGAACAGGGTTTTCCTTAATTAATCCTTTTGTAAATATATTCATATTAACCCTCCTGATACTTTTGTGCTATATTCAAAGCATTATTTACTGCTGCTGTAACAGCCTTGGACGTAATGGTAGCACCCGTAATAGCTTTTATATCAGTTTCATTTGAATAAGCTTTAGAAACACCAATTGTTCCTTTTTTACCTATATACTGATTTTTAAATGACGGATTTGATGCATTAGCACCTAACCCTGCAGTTTCAGAACTTTCAAGAATATCTATTCCGACTATCTTACCATTAATATCAACACCTGTCAGAACTCTTAAAGCACCACCATAACCCTGTTCAACACAGGAAACCAAAACACCTGCTTTTTCTTCACCATTATAAGCAAGATAAATTGTAGTATCACCCTCATTAACAGCTTCATAATTATCGGCAGGTATAATTTCAGAAAGTGATTTATTCAAAGCTTTAACATTATTTTCTTCTATTATCGGTGCAGTGAGACCATTAACGTATGACATCAATCCGCCAACAATAACAGCAATTATAACCAACGTTAAAATCATATGTAACGAAGAATCTTTTTTCATTATTTTGCCTCCTTGACACCTTTGGTTTTACCATAAAATCTGTTTTTTGTAACATTATCAATAAGAGGTGTAACAATATTCATAATGAGAATAGAATAGCTCACGCCTTCAGGTAATGAACCAAATTTACGTATAAGGACAGTTAACAACCCTAAACATATAGCATATATAACGTTACCCTTCAAAGACATAGGGCTTGTTACATAATCTGTAGCCATAAACACAGCGCCAAGCATTAATCCACCAGAAAGTATGTAAAACAAACCATCTTCACCTAAAAGTTCGGCAAACACAAAAACTGTAAGGACATAAATTACAGGAACATGGAATGTAATAACCTTTCGTGCTACAAGGTATACAAAACCTATTAAAATTGCCAAAGTACTTACTTCACCTATACAACCGGGAATATTACCTAAAAACATATCAGAATAATTGAAAATAATATTTCCGGTTTCTTTATAATACCCCAAAGGAGTAGCTCCCGAAACAGCAGAAACAGTGTTATCTAAAGTTTTCATCATAAAACTTGTTTCGGTCCATTTTGTCATATTTACCGGCCAGCTTAAAAGCAAAAATGCTCTTGCAGCCAAAGCAGGATTAACAAAATTATTTCCCAATCCACCAAAGCACATTTTTACAATGATAATTGCAAAAGCCGCTCCAACTGCACACATCCACAAAGGTGCTGACACCGGCATATTAAATGCAAGCAATATACCTGTTACAACTGCCGACAAATCTCCTACAGAATTTTCATTTTTAAAAAGTTTCTGCCACAAATATTCAAACAAAACACAAAAAGCCACCGATGTAACAACCAAAAACAATGATTTTATACCAAAAAATATTATACTTGCTATCAAGGCAGGAATCAGCGCAATGATAACATCAAGCATAAGCTTTTGTGTAGTTCTCTGAGTTCTTATATGCGGAGCATAAGATACAATTAAATTATCCATATTATTTTCCTTTCTGCTGACTGTTTCTCACAACTGTTTTTCCGTGTCTTATGTGCTGTACAATAAATCTTCTTTGTGGACAAATATATGTACATGAGCCACATTCCATACAATCCATAACATGATAAGCATTAAGCTTATCAACCTTTTCCATTCGGGAAAATATACTAAGAGCATTAGGCATCAGTCTCATTGGGCAAACATCAACACATTTACTGCATTTGATACATGTGCCTTCTTCTTTTCCATATGTTTCAGGCTTAGTAAATGCCAGGATACCCGATGTTCCCTTAATAACAGGAACATCAATAGTTGACTGTGCAATACCCATCATTGGGCCACCCATTACAATTTTTTTAGGTTCTTCATTAAAGCCATCACACGCATCAAACAACTGACTGAACGTAACACCTACACGAACCAATAAGTTCTTTGGATTTTTAACTGCATCGCCTGAAACAGTAACGTTTCTTTCAATCAGTGGCATATTCATAACAACAGCTCTTGTTACAGCCGAACAAGTATCAATATTGGTAACAATAAGTCCTACATTTGATGGTAACCCGCCTGATGGAACCTGCCTTTTAGTAACAGCCTGAATAAGTTGCTTTTCACTTCCCTGAGGATATTTGGTTTTTAGTACACCTATTGTTATTTCAGGAAATTCCTTTGTCATATCTTCGAAAAGTTTAATAGCGTCAGGCTTGTTATTTTCAATAGCAATAATAATTCTCTCAGCATTTACAGCTTTAGCTACCAACAATGTGCCTGCTATTATCAGTTGAGGTCTCTCAAGCATTGCTCTGTGGTCAGATGTAAGATAAGGCTCACATTCTGCACCGTTAATCAATACCGTGTCAATTTTACAATCCTTAGGAGGAGACAACTTAACATGCAATGGAAATGCCGCTCCCCCCATACCGGTAATACCTGATTCTCTTACTTTATTTACTATATCCTGTGCATCAAGCGAAGAAACATATTCCTTTATCGATTTAGGATTTAACTCTAAATCAAAAGGCTTAATAGATGGGTCGAGCTTATCTTCATGGTCATTTTTAATGAAAACAGACATAGCTTCACCACCACCTGGATGAGGATGCATTTTGATTGCCGTTACGGTTCCCGAAACAGATGAATGAACAGGTGCAGAAACCCAAGCTTCTGCCTCCCCTATTTTCTGTCCCATATAAACATAGTCCCCAACCTTTACCAATGGTTCACATGGTGCACCAATGTGCTGACGAAGAGGAATAATTATTTCCTCCGAAGGTATATGTCTGGTAACAGGAACTCTATTTGTTAACTCTTTTTTGTCATTTGGATGAATGCCACCCTTAAATGTTTTAAATTTCATAAAAGTTCTCCTTACTCAAGAGTTTATAAACATATTTTAGATATTATATCATAAATTTCGATTAATATCAATAATAAATACATAAATTTTACATGTTGTATTAGCCTTAATA
>JAZNWH010000089.1:0-67147 GCA_045593265.1 Clostridia bacterium
AGTTGTTTATATATTGATAAACAGCTTAGTTGGAGAATCAAATACCGGTTTTGCAGTTTCAGATATTCTTTATATATGGAAAACTCCTGTTGCCCAATATTGGTTTTTGTATGCACTGTTCTTTTTGTTTTGTATTTGGACAGCTTTTTCGGGAATATTAAAAAATTGGCAAATTACAATTATAGCTGTTTTAACAGGTTATTTAGCTCCGCTTTTTGGTATTCCCCTCGGAAGTCTGGATGTAGTGTTTTACTCGGCACTTGCTTTTGGAATTGGCACATTTGTAGATTTCAAAAGCCTTACTAAGCTTCGGACCTGGGCTAAATGCCTGGTTGTGATACTGCATATAATAACAGGTATCATTTTTATTTTACTAAAAAAAATAGAAGCTCCGTTCATAAAGGAAATAATGATATTGTTTGGAATATATTCCAGTATTATGTTCATTTCTCTGCTCCAATGCTGTAATACTGTTACTCGTTTTCTCGATTTTGCAAATAAGTATTCTTTTCAAATTTACTTATTACACACCATATTTACTGCCGGAATAAGAATAATCTTGCTTCGATTGAATATAACCCAGTGGTGGATTCACGTTCTTTTAGGAACTGCTTGCGGATTGGTGTTTTCGGTGTTAGCGGCAGTAATTGCAAAGAAAGTTAAGTGTTTGAATTTCTTTTTCTTTCCATCAAAAGCTTATACATTGAAGAATCTTGATTTTAAAAGGTAAGCCTGGTCTTATTGTTGTTTAAGAACTTTATTTGAACCCTATGAGATAACAAAATTGTTGTCTCATAGGGTTTTTCTATATCAAAATATGATACGCATTAATCAAAGAAAAGCACTTTTGAAAAAACTTCGTAGACTTATGCCATCTTCTGTGGTATGTTTGTGTTGCCGAAAGTAAATACAAATTTAGGAGATGAATAATTTATGAAGAAACAAGGTGAATTGACACGAAGTGTCAAGAGAAGGTCCCCTGGGGGAAAAGTATTATGTACGGCATTAGCAGTGACTATACTGCTAACAACAGCATCAGCAACTGCAAAACCTTGATGGTTCAGTAAATACCGAGTTACCTTCAGAAAAAGATGATCATCTGGTTCATCGGCGACATACCTTATGAGGTTGACTTGCCACAATAACAGCAGGTCTTTTTACAAGAAATTTTCCAAAAAGGCCTTGTAAAAAATATAGTTTTATGGTAGAGTAAATCTTGTAAAAGAGATTTATTCTGCCTTTGGAATTGATAAGGGTAAAACCTTTCAAAACCGCATAAATACTGGTAAAAATAGCGGTGACAGTAAAACCGTCACGCTCGTACAAGAAAAAGAGATAAATTTTACTGTCGGTAAAATTTATCTCTTTTTCAATGAATTGCCTGACGGCGTGAATTGAAATTAATAATTTCATGAATTGAGCCTACGGCTCTTGAATTGCACCTATCGGTGCATTAAAGGCAATTCAATTCATGTTGCAATAGCAATAATTCATGGTGAAACCAATTCATGACAACAAAGTTGTCAATTCATTTGAAAATCTATTGACAGTAAAATCACATCGCACTTGCAACAACCAAAAACACCTTCGGGTGTTTTTTTGTTACTACATGAAGAGAATTGAACTCCTTTAGATATTATTCGTAGAAATTTCTTGTTAAAACTTCTTGTTGCCATTCGGGTGAAAGAGAAGTAAATTTTGCAGAAAAGCCTGTAACTCTCACTATTAATGAGGGATATTTTTCGGGATGTTTCTGGGCATCAAGAAGTTGCTCCTTTGATGTACAGTTAAGCTGAAGAGACTGGAGTGAAGAAGTCGCAGCTGCTCTTAAAAATGCCTCGCACAAATCAAGTGTTGTTTTTCCTGCAGGTAAAATAATATTTACAACACTATTTCCTGACATTTGTGATGCGTCAAGGCAAGAGAGAGAATTAACAACATCGGTAACGGATGGTATTTTTTTCAGTCTTGATGGCGTAAGTCCCTGTGAAAAATACTCTCCGTTTTTTCGTCCGTCAGGGGTAGCTAAAGTTTTTTCGCCCCAAAATCTTATTTCTGTATAAGTGAGGTGCGAAAGATGCACCTTTCCACCATAAGTACCTTTTAAGCTTGAAAGCATTTTATATAAATCATCATTAAATCTTTTTGCTAAAGTGCAGGACTCATTTTTCCCGTCTCCCCATCCTGAACACTTTATTGCATCGAGCCGTATATTTTCATATCCTTCCCAATTGTTTCTTACTGCATTAAGCATTTCTTTAAGACTATATTTCTTTTCATCAAAACAAAGAGTTTTAATAGACATAAGAGAATCTACAATATTAGGAAAACCAAAACACATAAAAATATCATCACGATATTTTGCTCCGCCAGCAGTGAAGTCCTTTTTATTTTCTATGCAATTTTTAAGTGTCGAAGAAAACAATGGAAGAACATCTACTTTGTTATGTATGTTTCCACCAAGAGTTGTAACCCTGAGTCTTTCTTTAAAAAGAACCATACAGTTATCACACATTATTTTGTAAAATTCTTCAAAGCTTTGGGCACTATCAAAAACTTCAAACTGCATATTTACCTTTTCCATTTTATCGTAAAGCTTATGAATTGCAAATTCAAAAGGCTTTAAAAGATTTACATAAGTTCCTGCATCTGCCTTTTCAACTCCGTAGCTCTTTATATCCCAACATCCTGAAACAATATAATTTCTTGCTTCCTCAAGAGTTCTGCCTCCCTTAACAAGAGCAGGAATGGTTGCATCATCATTCTGATGAATAACAGTGGTAGTTCCGTTAATGACAGACTTATTAATTTCGTCAAGATATTCTTTTGGAGAGTTCTTAGAAAAACGACATTTGATTTTCGGATATATTATTTCTTCTTCCCTTGTTGCCTGCAAAAACATTTTCGTTACTTCATTATAAACCTCATTGCCGTCCTCGTCGCATCCACCTAAAACATAGGTGTTTTCAAACTCATGGTCAGCGTAGCCTACCATCTTCATATCATGGTCATAATGCATATCCCAGGTAATCAAAAATTTACAAATTAAATTATAGGCTTCGTCTTGCGTAAGACTGCCCTCTTCAATCTCTTTTTTGTAAAAAGGATATAAATCAACATCTACTCTTCCAAAGGTATTAAAACCAACACCTTCTAATGCACCCATTGTTTTTCTTAAAAATGCATATGTATTTAAAACCTCATAAAAAGTCTCCGGTTTTTCCCAGGGTGTTCTTATAGCAGATTTATATATTCTTTCGTAATTTTTCCTGACAGCTGAATCGGTTTCATTTTCTGCAAGTTTTTTTGCTTTAAGAGCGAATTTTTCGCTCATTCTTTTAAGTGAGAGAAGCCCTTCGCACATAGAAGTCAAAAATTCTCTTTCTTCTTTTTCTTTTGCATCCGATAATGCATTTTGTGCTTTTTCAAAAACACCTTTAAGTCCTGTTTCTATTACTGTAGGATAATAGAATGTAAAATGCTGACTTACATCGTTATAAGGCCCGCACACAAGATACATAAGTTCTTCCGTCTGCGCTTTCTTTAATTCCCACAATTTTTCGTCCTGCTCAATGAATTTTCTCCAGTTTTTCCAGAAAGTCCATCCCCCTGCATGGCGTTTATTATTTCTGAAATCTCTTGCACCATCACAATGAGCTGAAATTGTGCCTGTTTCATAATAAAAGGGTGAATTTTTAAAAATTATCGGGTCAAATCTGTCAGAAATCACTTGATATTGAAGTGTTTTTCTTTCATAGGGAGTCATATCTTCCTTTTCCATACTATCTAAAACTTCAAGACATTTTACGCAAAATTCTTCACACATATCATCAACCTTATTAGCATAAAAATCTCGCAATTCATCTCTTAAATTTAAATGTGTCATATAATCACCTCGAAAACAATATAACATTAGCCAAGCTTATATTCAATAGAATTTAGAGAAATTTGTAATATACGGAGATTAATATTTACATTTTTATTGTTATATGCTATATTAATATCGAAAGGATTTGTTATTTATGGAATTTTACAATCTTAAAGTGAAAAAACTGGATTTTGTAGTCAGGTATAAAGCAACGGTCAAAAAATTTTCAAGCAGTAACAACCAACACATAATAGGCTTAAAACTGTCCGGTCGTGCTTTTCACGATTTTGGTTTCCAAAGTTTTACCATAGAAGAAAACTGTATTTATTTTTTAAATCAAAGAGAAAAATACAATGTAGAAATGAAGGAATTCGGCGAAGTAATTTCTGTACACTTCACAACATATGAGCCTATTGAAACAAACAGCTTTTGCATAAAAATACGAGACAGAAAAGAAATACTTCGTCTGCTGGAAAAACTTGAATTGCAGACCGCATTATCCGACGAAAGTGAAAATCAATTACTGAGCACATTCTATAATATCTGCGGAGAATTTGATAAATTACGAAAAAAGTCATATACAGGTAAAGATAAAAGACTGACAGATGCAAAAGAATTTATAGATTTACATTATAAAGAAGAAAACTGCTTCAAAGAAGCAGTTAATCTAAGCGGTATGTCTCAAAGGCATTTCGGTGAAATCTTTAAAAAGCAATTCGGCATTACCCCCTACAGATACATAGTGTCAAAAAAAATCGAACTGTCAAAAAAACTACTGAAAACACAAAATATATCCGTAACAGATATATGCAACCTTTGTGGCTTTGGTGATATTTATTACTTCAGTAAGGTTTTTAAAACAGAAACAGGTGTAACCCCTACCCAATACAGAAAAAATTTTAAAAATGTCGGTAAGAAGACGGAGCAAGACCTGTCTCTGCTTTGAATACTTTAGAAAAGTAATATACATCAGAAAAACCGCACATAGATGAAATCTCTTCTATACTAAACCCTTGTGTTTTAAGAAGCTTTTGAGCAAATTGTACTTTTTTCAAGATAATATACCGAGATGGTGTAGCATTAAAAACACTTTTAAACAAACGATCAAAATGTCTGCGTGAAACATTTACAAGATTGTATGCATCTTCAAGACAATTTTTATCGGTAAAATTCAAATCGATATATTCTTTTGCACCAACCATTCGTAAATCAGTAGGAGAATATTTTTTTGCACAAATATCATTAAACATACCGAAAAGCTTATATATATTACTGTAAAGATTATAGTGCTGCTTTTCTTTAACTCTATTTTGCCTGTCTATTTTCTCAAATAATGTAATCATTTCATCCATATTATTAACTTTTATACAAAAGCTGTCTGTCGTAACTTCTTCATTAGTTGTAAAATGAATTGAATAGCTTGTTGCAAATTCATTGGCATACGCTTTAAAGTCATCTTTCTGATTAAGAAAAAATATACAATTTTCACCTATAGTAAATTTTTTATATCCAAAATCATGTATTTCATCCCCTGAAAAAGCTATTCCTATTATATGGTCTTTTCTGTTTTTCGCATCCCAGCTTCTGTAAGCTGAGGTATGTTTTATAACAAGATTTACTTTGTCAATTTGCATGTTTTCGAAATTCATAAACTCCCCTCCTTGTTAAATCATTATATCATTTTGAATAATTCTGTCAACAACTTATGTCCATATTTTACAAAAAACTGTATTTCTGCATTGTTTTAAATACACAACAATAATATAATTTTCTTAAGAAAGGAATGATTGTATGAATTATTCAAAAATGAGACAGGAACTAACAAACTTTTATTTTGAAGGAACAGGCGAAAGAGGCGAAGCTTTTCGCGAAAAGGTATGTAATGAACTTGATTCTTTATACCAGGAAGATATGAATCCTTACGAAATGAAGGTACTGCAATATAAATCTATCGTTGAAAATTTTGACCCTGTGCTTTTTTATTCATCACCGTATTATTATGAAACAGGTACAATGTGGGCACTTTGCGACGGTGGCCGTGATTTCAGAGGTTATAAACACGCAGGCGGATGGACTTACTGGAAAAACTGGCACCTTTTCAGAGATCAGGATCCACAAATGATGGACCTTATGTTCAAGCATTTCCAAGAAAATCTATATACATTAGGTGCTCCCGACGGTGCTTATAATGACACAATGCAACACTTTAACTTTAATACCAGACCTATCCTTGAAAAAGGTCTCAAAGGTATTTATGAGGAAGCAAAAGCCGGATTGGAAACAGCAAATGATTGGGAAGAAAAAGCATTTTTAAATTCTGTTTGCGAAGCAATGCTCACTTTGAAAAAAATGAGCGAAAAGTTTTCTGAAAAGGCAAGAGAAATGCTTGAAAGCGCTCCCGATGAAGAAAGCCGCAAAAATATGATGCTTATATATGAAACCGCTAAAAGAACACCTTGGGAAAAGCCACGGTCTTTATATGAAGCTTTAAATGCTCTTGCTTTTATGAGAAAAGCGGTAGGTGCTTTGGAAGGAATAGGACCTAACACCTTCGGAAGAGTAGATATGGACCTTTATCCTTTTTATAAAGCCGATATTGAATCAGGGAAAATTACCAAAGAAGAAGCTTATGATCTTATTGCAAAATTTCTTCTTACCTGGGATTTACATTTTGACCATGATACGGAAATGAAAGGCTATTCAGACCACGAGCTTGAAAACACATATGTTCTCGGCGGATGCGATAAAGATGGAAATCCCCTTTACAATGAAGTAACAAAAATGTTTTTACAAGCAACAAGAGAAGAGGTTATAATATTCCCCAAAATCACATGCCGTTTTTCAAAGAATTCGCCGAAAGAATATCTTGATGAAATAAATAAGTCTGTTGCTAACTCAACAAGCACACTTTTATTTCAGAATGACGATGCAACAATCCCTGCGGTACTTAAAGCAGGAAAAACTTTGGAAGAAGCAAGAGACTATTTAATAACAGGTTGTTGGGCAATATCGGGTAATGAAATCGAAAAAATTGATGATGGATGCTATGTTAATATACTAAAAGTATTTGAATTTACTATTCACAACAGCACCGAAAAAATGAAAAAAATCCAAATGACCTTTAAACCTATAGATGAAGCACAAAGTTTTGAAGAGCTTTATCAAATTTATTGCGATAATATACTTGTTCTGTTCGAAAAACGTGCCGAAATAGCACGAAAAGGGGGAAATATATGGAACAAGGTTGACCCTTTGCCTATTTTTTCATCAACCCTCAAAGACTGTATAAAAAATAAAAAAGATTATACTGCCGGCGGTGCAAAATACCGTGATAGCAGATATGAGCTTGTCGGTTTTCCTGATGTTGTTGACTCTCTCCTGGCTATAAAAAGGCTTTGCTTTGAAGAAAAAAAATATACACTCAAGGAAATGCTTATTGGGGTAAGAAACAACTGGGAAAACTGTGAAGAAATGCGTCTTGATGCCATAAACTGCAGAGGTTGGGGTGATGGTGATGAAGAAGCTTCAGCTTTTGCCAACAAATTTAACAACGACCTTTACAATATGGCACAGAAACAAATCGGTACATATGGTGGTAAAATAGTTATAGGACATTTTACTTATACCGAAATAAGATTCTGGGGAGAAAAGACATTGGCAACTCCTAACGGACGCAAAAACGGAGAATATATAACACAGGGCGTTACTCCGTCAAGGCTCAAGAAAATACCATCTGTTACCAGTGTGGTAAACTCTTTTAAACATCTTGACTCCAGCAAAATTGGAGGTAACTCTGTAGTAAATATTATTCTTCCTGACAAAATCCCGCTTGATTTATGTGAGGCATTTTTAAGAACCGCAGCAGATTCAGGCATTATGTCATTACAACTTAACTGCACATCAAAAGAACAACTTCTAGATGCACAAAAGCATCCTGAAAAATATCCGGAACTTATTATAAGAATATGCGGGTTCTCTGCTAAATTCACTTCTCTTTCGCCTGAATGGCAACAAGAAGTGTTGTCTCGAAATTTCTATAATTAAAACAAAAAAACTCTTGTTTTCCACTTGGAAACAAGAGTTTTTTATTTAAATTTTTTATTTAATTTGTGTACCTGCAGGAACCATGTCGTCAACAAAAATTACTTTACAGCCACAAGCATTATTAGTTGCTGCAAGAAGCATACCCTGACTTGTTACGCCTGTAAGACGTGCAGGTGCTAAGTTTGCAACTACGATTATTTTTTTACCGATTAATTCTTCTGGCTTATAATCGTGTTTGATGCTGGAAACGATAACTCTTTCTCCCTCACCGTCAAAAAGTGTAAGCTTTAAATTATTCTGTGCTTTTCTGATTTCGCTTACCTTTACGATTTCGCAAACTCTTAAATCAATTTCCATAAATTTATCTAAATCTATTTCTGCCTTTACAGGTTCAACGGGGTCAGGTTCTCCATAAACCTTTTCTTCAACAATCTCTTCTTCCACAACAGGCGGAGCAAGTTCCTCTTCAGTTGCAGGATATGAGAAATCGAGAAGTCCTACATATTTAGCAGGGTCAATAGCAAAAAGGAAAAGATAAAGTCTTGGCCCTTTTTCCTTATTAATTAAAAGCTTGTATACATTCTTAAAGAAATCGCCCTGAACTTTTTTAAGGTCATTTTTGCTGTCCACAAACTGAGGATAAACTTCCTTGGGAATTTCATAAAGCTGAGTATTTAAAGTATCTAAATCGTATCCGCCTGCTTTTATAAAATCGTGAAGAAGCTGAATTTCTTTCTTCTCTTCTTCTGTAAGTTCATTATATACGTCCCAATTTCTCAAAGTTCTTAACTTATTAACAGCTTCAGGTGCACAATTTTCAAGCCAGAATTTTGCTCTTTCAAGTCTGTCAGCAAAATCTTCATACTTGTAAGGTGTGCCGATTTTTTCAAATACAGTTTCAAGCATAGGAATATTAAAATCAACAACCGAACCAAGCTGAACAAGATGACCGAGAGGTACTGTTTTAATCTCTCTTCCGTCAATAAGACAGTTTTCGATTACAGAGTTTGTAAGCTCGTCGCCAAGCCCTTCTTTATAGGTTGTATACTGCTTATCAAATTCAAAATACTGACGAAGTATTCCGTCGTCGAAACAAAAGTCAAAAGCTTTAGTTGGATGCGTTTTTGAATAGAGCCACAAAATAACCTCAGGCTGGTAAATGTTAAGGAGCGTATCAGGAGTAAGGTTAAGACCTGATGAACCTGACATTTTACCTGTTGATCCTTTGATACCTATAAATTCATAGCCCTGGAAAATAGGTGCTTCGAAACCAAAAATTTCTTTAGAAATTATACGGCTTGTCTGATAACTTCCTGTAGGTGAAGCATGGTCTTTTCCACCCGGTTCAAAATCAACACCTTCGTACATCCAACGCATAGGCCAGTCTATTTTCCATGCAAGCTTACAATTAAAGTCAGTTGTGAAATTAAAATGACCTGTATGTCCGCAAGCACATTCATAGTCTGCTTCTTCACAATTCTCTGAAAGAGAAAGAATTTTTGTTGTATCTTTACCACATACAGGGCAATAAATACTTACAGGATAATATCTTTCCTTTTCGCCTTCTTCAGCTTCCTGAGTACGGAAACTATCTAGTATTTCGAAAATTCTGCCTCTCATTTTAAGGGCATGAATAACATGCTCGGCATATTTACCACTTCTGTTCATTTCAGCCTGATAACGATAATCCATTTCTATGCCGAATTTTTTCATTGAACTTTCAAATTCTTTCTCGAAATGAACTGCATAATTTTCACAGTCATCGTCAAAAGGATTTTTAACATCAACATATGGCATTCCTATATATTTTTCCATATCGTCATCAATTTTGGCTACGTTAACAGGCACTTTACGAAATCTGTCAAACTCGTCCCATGAGAATAAAAGCTTTGCCTTTTTACCCATTCTTCTCAGAGCCTTAACAACAAAATAGCTTGTTGCAATATCACGAAAATTTCCGATATGAATTGAGCCTGACGGACTTATTCCTGCCGCACAAACATATTCTTCTTTATTTGGATTTCTTTCAATAATCTGCTTTGCAATTTCTTCAGACCAATGCAATATAAAACACTCCTATTAATTAATTTTGCATAACTTTACAAGATAGTATTTTACCACAAATTTCATATAAAGTCAATAGAAACGGACCGCTAACGCGGTCCGTAATTAAGTTGTTTAGTTATACGTCAATCTTTCATTGTTTAAATTTGAATGTATAACGGAAGAACTGAATCCGAAACTGTACATTGGTACAGTGAGTTTGGTGAAGTTGTTTCGTTATACGTCAAATTTTTAGTCTTTCTTACGTCTTAAAAATGCAGGGATGCCTAAATCATCGTCGTCTTCAACTGTTCCAACATTCTTAGGTTCTGTTGAAGCTACACCATTTGCTTCTCTTTCTTCACGAAGCTTTTCATAAAGTGATTTTGCTTTTACAGGTTCTTCTGTAACAGGTGCTGCAGGAGTTACCTGTGGTTCAGGTGATGTGCCTAAAATACTGCCAAAACCTCCTGCAGGGAACTTAAGACCTGCACTTTTGGTTTCGAAACCTGTTGCAATAACAGTAACAGAAATATCTTCACCCATTTCAGGATTAATAGTAGCACCGAAAATTACGTTAGCTTCAGGGTCGATAAACTGCTGAACAAGTTCTGCAGCCTGTCTTACTTCGAGAATACCAAGATTTCCACCACAAATATTAAGTATAATACCCTTTGCGCCGTCAATAGAGGTTTCAAGAATAGGACTCTTGATCGCTGCCATTGTAGCATCTTCAGCTCTGTTTTCACCTTTAGCAACACCGATACCCATATGTGCAAAACCTGAATTTTTCATAACAGACTGAACATCGGCAAAGTCAAGGTTGATAAATCCATGACCTGTGATAATATCAGAAATACTCTGAACACCCTGTTTCAATATATCATTAGCCACATCAAAAGCATCAAGAAGAAGTGTATTTTTCTGTGAAATTTCAAACAATTTATCATTAGGAATTGTAATAAGTGTATCAACAGCTTCTTTCAAAGCTTCGATACCGTTAACAGCATTTTCAGCTCTTTTCTTACCTTCAAAGCTGAAAGGCTTGGTTACAATACCTACAGTAAGAATACCCATATCCTTAGCAATTTTTGCAACAACAGGAGCTGAACCTGTACCTGTTCCGCCTCCCATACCTGCAGTTACAAATACCATATTTGCACCTTCAAGCATCTGCTGAATTTCTGACTCGCTTTCCTCAGCTGCCTTTTTACCTACTTCAGGGTTGCCGCCTGCACCAAGTCCGTTGGTTAACTTTTTACCAATCTGAATTTTAATATCTGCCTGAGACACCATAAGGGTCTGTAAATCTGTATTTATAGCAATAAACTCTACGTCTTTTACGCCTGCGCTTATCATGGTTGCAATTGCATTATTTCCGCCGCCACCACAACCGATAACTTTGATTTTTGTTACGTTCATACTTGCTGTTTCAAAATCAATAGCCATTTTTATCCTCCTTACACCTTTTCTTTATAGTTACTTATATTATAGTACATTTTTTCCAACTTGTAAATACAAAAAAATAATTTTTCTCATATTTATCATACTTTTTTATTCAGACGGAGTAAAAAGAGCCTCCCCTTCTGTTCTTAAATCAATGGTTCCTTTCTCGGATGGCGAAATTGATGCAATCGCCGATTCAAGCATAGCAAGTTTGTACTCAATACGATATACATTACCAAGGAGTACATTTTTGCTTCCGTCTATATTTAAAACAATATTATTTTTGTCTTTAACATTTATTGTTTTTACTCTTTCTTCAATCTTGTTTTCCTGAAGGTCAGTATATATTTCAACTGCCAGTTCAAGATTTTCCTTGAGGTTTTCGCCTATAAATGTACCAGGCTTTAATTTACCACACTTAAGACCTGCAATTTCCGTTAAATTGCCATATTCATAATCTTTTCCCGCAATTTCGAGAACTCTGCCCTCACGGTCAATAACCATATCTCCGGTAACCGATTTTATGTATCCAAAAGCCTCTCTTTCAGTTACTGAAATAATTATTCCTCCATTAGGATGTCTGTAAATCTTTGCATCCTGTATATATGGAATTTCCTTTATGAGATTTTTGGATTTTTTTATATTCACTCTGAACATATTCTGATTAAGCACAATATCAGATGCACTTTTTATCTGTGAGGGAAGTGTTTTCACATTCCCTTTAACATCAAACCACTTTACATTGAAATAAGGGGACATCAATATCACAACAATTGTAAGAAATACAAGAATAATCAAAGCCTTTATTTTGGTATGCTTTTTCTTTTTTTCTCTGTTTTTACGTTTTTCCTGCAGGTCTATTATTTTACCTGAATTATTAGTGCTGTCTTTCATCCGTTTCTCTCCTGATATCTGCACCGAGACTTTTGAAAACATTTTCTATTTTTTCATAGCCGCGGTCTATAAAATTTACATTTGTAATTGTAGTTACACCCTCTGCCTTGAGTCCTGCCAAAACAAGTGCTGCACCTCCACGCAGTTCCTCTGCTTCAACATTTGCACCAAAAAGTGTTTCTACTCCGTTTATAAATGCACCTGTACCTACCACATTTATATCTGCACCCATTTTTCTGAGTTGTCGGCAGTATCGAAATCTGTCCGAAAAAATATTTTCACGAATAAGACTTTTCCCCTTTGAACAACACATACATACCGTAATAACAGGTTGTGCATCAGTAGGAAAACCAGGATATACAGATGTTTCAATCAAAGCTTTTGCCTTCAGTACTCCTGAAGACCTGAGAAGAAGCTTTCCATCTGCATAATTTTTTATACTGCACCCCGAATACTCAAGCACATCACAAACAGTATTTATATACTCCCGAGAACCTCCGCTAATCACAATTTCTCCACCACAAAGCGCTGTAGCAGTAAGATAAGTAGCACAGGCAATTCTGTCTGTCATAACTGTATAGCAGCAGCCTCTTAATCGCTTTACTCCCTCGATTACTATTTTGCTTGTGCCTGCCCCGGAAATTTTTCCGCCAATAGTGTTAATAAAATTCTGTAAATCAACTATTTCAGGTTCCTTTGCCGCATTTTCAATAACTGTAATACCATCGCTTACACAAGATGCAAGCATAACATTTTCAGTTGCTCCAACACTTGGGAAATCAAGAACAATTTTCCCCGGTTTTATTTTATCACAAAAACAAAATATTACATTCTGTGCCTCTTCTATTTCTACACCAAGCTTACGAAGTGCCTTTATATGTATATCTATAGGTCTTGCACCTAAATCACATCCTCCGGGATAAGTAATTACAGCTTTACCGAAACGGGAAACAACAGCTCCCAGAAACATTACCGATGAACGCATCTTTTCCATAAGATTGCTTGGTATTATATACTTATCTGCAGAAGATGAGTCTATAGTTGCTATATTGTTTTGAAAACTTACCTTACACCCAAGATATTTTAAAATATCAGAAGCTACTGAAACATCGCTTAAGTCAGGACAATTTAAAAGACTGCATACTCCGTCTGCAAGAATACAAGCTGCCATAATCGGAAGAACTGCATTTTTGGCACCCTGCAGCGTAATCTCACCCACAAGAGGCTTTTTACCATTTATAATCAATCTGTCATTCACAGAAAATCCACCTTTACACCTTTATGCTTTATAGTATGCCAAAAGTGTAAAGTGGTGAATTATTGATTTTTAGAAATATTTAAAACAATTCCCATAGATGCAAGCATAAATACAAGAGCCGAACCACCGTAGCTGAAGAATGGCAGCGATACTCCTGTGTTTGGAATAAGTCCTGTTACTACGCCTATATTCAATGTAACCTGTACCGTTATCAGGGTAATAATACCAACAACCACCATAGCGCTGTAGGTATCTTTACAATTAAGTGCGATTACAATTCCCCTGTAAATTAAAACAGCAAAGAGCAAAATTACTGATAATGCTCCAAAGAAACCAAGTTCTTCACATATTATTGAGAATATAAAGTCATTCTGTGGTTCAGGTATATATAAAAATTTCTGTCTGCTCTGTCCAAGTCCTAAACCAAAAAGTCCTCCTGAACCAATAGCGTAGAAAGACTGGACTACCTGATAACGTTCATCTTTAGCATATTTAAATGGGTCAAGATAAGACTCAAGTCTTTCCATTGTATAACCTTTGGAAAAAGCAAAACCTGCCAGAACTGCTATGCCTGCTGACGCAGTAGCCAACAGATAACTCCACTTAACTCCGCCTACAATAAACAGTATACCTGCTACCATACAAATAAGAATTGTACAGCTAAGGTGTGGCTGAAGGAGAAGTATCAAACAAATAATACCCAATACCAGTACATATTTACCAAAGTCCTTAACATAATTTACTGCGAAATCAGTAAGGGAATTTGCTCTCGGAGACCACTTTTGTTTTGAAAGTCGGTCTGCAAGAAAAATTATAAGTGCAATCTTTATCATTTCCGATGGCTGAATACCCATAGAACCTATGCCAAGCCATCTTTTTGCACCTTTAGTTGCAGGCATAAGCAAAGTAAGTGCTGTTGCGAGAATTGAAACGGTTATCAAAAACTTACTGTATTTCTGATAAATACGTGCATCTATAAAGGTTGTAACAGTCATTGCGCAAAGACCTATACCAACCCAGAAGATTTGTCTTTTTACGAAATAATATGCGTCCCCCATTTGTGATTGTGCTGGAGGTGCTGACGCACTGAAGCACATTATTATTCCGTAAGTAATCAGCACAATAAGAACTGTAAGAAATGCACTATCACAGCCTTTATACACAGATGCTATTTTTATTGTATTCTTTTTCTTTCTTCTACTTTTCACTTGATACACTCCGTTTAAATTATAACTGAAACTGCAGAAATAATACACATAATCAAAGTAACTGCCGAAAATGCATATACAATTTTCACTTCACTCATACCTTTTTTCTCATAGTGATGATGTATAGGTGCCATTAAAAATACTCGTTTACCTGTTGACTTGAAGCTTATTACCTGAATAATTACCGATAAAGCCTCAACAACATAAATAAGACCTACAAGCACAAGACATAATTCAAGTTTAAGATTAATTGCCATAACTGACACTGCACCACCGAGAAATAATGAGCCTGTGTCTCCCATAAATACTTTTGCGGGGTAAAAATTATAAATAAGAAAGCCTACAAGACCACCTGCTAACGCACAGGCAAAATATGAATTTGTCAATTCTCTCATCATTATTGATGCAAAAGTGAAAAATGCACACACAACAACTGTAACACTTGTTGCAAGTCCGTCAAGTCCGTCTGTTAAATTTACAGCATTGGTAACTCCTACCATGAATACTGTTATAAAAGGAATATACGCCCAACCTACATCAAATACAATTTTGGTAAAAGGAATTGAAAGGGTTGTATCAGTATATCCTGCTTTCGTAACAAACAAACCAAAAGCTACAGAAATAAGAATTTGAAAAATGAGTTTTTGCTTTGCAGTTAATCCAAGATTTCTTTTAAGCCTGATTTTTATAAAATCATCAATAAAACCTACTAAACCGTATAATGCAGAAGCAATAATACCTGCTCTGAGTTTATTGTCAGGGCATATTATAAATGAAACAATTACCGAAACCAAAAGAAAAGCAATGCCACCCATAGTCGGAGTTCCATTCTTTTTTGCATGCCATGCAGGCCCCTCATCTCGTATAACCTGACCGAACTTCATACGTCTGAGTAATGGAATAAGAAATGGCATAATTACTGCTACAGCAACAAATGAAACAAAAAAGCTGACATAATTCATAAATTCCATCTCCATTCTCCTTAAAAGTGTACTATATGCTCTGTGATTTCTTCAAATTTCATACTTCTTGATGCTTTAACAAGCACCACATCCCCTTCTTCGATAAAGGCATCACAAAAATTTATAACTTCCTGGTTGTTTTTAAAGGATTTGCATTTATCCTTTGGAAATCCTTTTTCCACTGCACTTTTCACTATGTTTTCGCTTGCCTGACCTACGGTAATAAGAAAATCTGCTTTTGATGCTACAACATATTCGCCAACAAGCTTGTGTGCATATTCAGAATAATCGCCAAGCTCAAGCATATCGCCAAGTATTGCTATTTTCCTTCCTTTTTTATCAATCTGAGCAAGTATTTTCAGTCCTGCCTCAACCGATGACGGACTGGCATTATAACAATCGTTGATTACCGTTACGCCTCTTTCTTCAATAATATTCTGTCTCATTTTTCCAGGTTTATAATTACAGAAGGCTGTAACTATTTCTTTATCAGAAACATTATATTTTTTAGCAACACAATATGCAGCTAAAGCATTCTTTACATTGTGTGTACCTAAAACAGGTATTGATATATGAAGCTTTTTCTTACCATGGCATATATCAAATTCTGTAACATTGGCACCTTGCTCTATATTTTCAGCAATAACATCACAATTTTCATTATCAATTCCGTAAGTAATTATTTCTTTGTCGGTCATATTCTTAATTTCCCACAACAAATCATCATCACCACAGAAAACAACATAACCGTCTTTGGGCAGATATTCAAGCATTTCGGTTTTGGCTTTTAATATATTTTCCCTTGAACCAAGCTTTTCAATATGCGAAAGCCCTATATTGGTAAATACTGCTGTTTGCGGTTTTACAATCTTTGCAAGATAATCAATTTCACCAAAACCTGACATTCCCATTTCTGTTACGCCGATTTCATCAAATTCGCCAAGACGCAGAACAGTAAGAGGAAGTCCGATATTATTGTTAAAATTACCTATAGTTTTCAATACTCTGTACTTTTCCTCAAGAGCACAGCTAATCATATCCTTTGTAGTTGTTTTTCCTACACTTCCTGTTATACCAACAAAAGGAATATCAAATTTATTTCTGTAATAAAGTGCAATATCGCCAAGTGCCTTTGTTGTATCATCTACCAAAATTAAATCACAAGACGCATCAATTCTTTTTGAAACAACACAGCAAGATGCACCATTTAATGCTGCATCCTCAACATAATCATTTCCGTCAAAACGTTCGCCTACTATAGCAACAAATAACGCCCCCTGTTGCTTTGCTCTTGAATCTGTACTTATATCTGTAAGTACACGATTAGGATTTCCCTTAAGAAGTGTACCTTTAGTTGCCTGTAATATATCCAAAACAGTCATATTCTGCATTACTTACTCTCCCTTATTTTATCTCTTATTTCATAAAGTATTTCTTCTTCATCAAAATGGAAGTTTTCTTTTCCTATGGTCTGATATGTTTCGTGGCCTTTGCCTGCCAGAACAATTACATCGTCTTTTTGTGCAGTTCTGACTGCATATTCAATAGCATCACGCCTGTTTTCTATAACTGTATAATTTTCTTTGTTAATTCCTGTTAAAATCTGATTTATAATTTCAGTTGGATTTTCAGTTCTCGGATTGTCAGAAGTTACTATACAATAATCAGCAAGACTTGACGCTATACTTCCCATCAAAGGACGTTTCTTATTATCACGGTCTCCGCCGCAACCAAACAGAATTACAACTCTGCCTTTCGCAAAACCTTTTACCGTCTTTAATATATTTTCAATTCCGTCAGGAGTATGTGCGTAGTCAATTAAAACTGTAAAATCAAACCCCAAATCAACAACCTGTGCCCTTCCTCTTACACCTGATGCTTTACTAAGTCCGGAAGCTATAACTTTACTGTCAAGACCTAACGCACGGCATACCGATATAGCACACAAAGCATTGTAAACAGAAAATTTTCCCGGTATAGCAAGCTTGTAACTTGTATTATCTGCACAAAAACTGATACCGCTTGCACCATATTCGATGTTTTCTGCTTTTACATCGCAACAATTATCAATACCAAAGGTTAAAATATCACAGGTTGCTTTTGAAAGTAACTTTTCACAGGCCTCATCATCTGCATTGATAACACCTTTTTTACACATAGTAAAAAGAATTGCTTTTGCATCAAGATAATTTTCCATAGTTTTATGAAAATCAAGATGATCCTGAGTAAGATTTGTAAACGCACCTATATCAAATTCACATCCATATACTCTGTCGAGATACAATGAATGAGACGATACTTCCATTATAACTGTATCACATTTTTCGTCTGCCATTTGTCTGAAAAGACGATTAAGTTCAAAGGAATCAGGGGTTGTTCTTTCTGTTTTAAAAACCTTATCCCCAATCATATTCTGATTTGTACCTATTAGACCAACCTTATGTCCGCAATTTTCAAGAATTGTTTTAATAAGATAAGTAACTGTAGTTTTTCCGTTTGTTCCTGTTATACCTATTAATTTAAATTCCTTTGTTGGGTTTTTATAAAAGCCTGCACATAAAACTGCAAAAATGCGTCTTGTATCCTTCACTTTTACAACAGGGATATCTGTCTCAACGTCATCCTCTGCGACAATAACACAAGCACCTTTTTCACAGGCTTTTGCTGCGAACATATGTCCGTCGGTTTCATACCCTTTTATACATACGAACACAAAATCTTTTTCTACAAGACGTGAATCACAGGCAACTCCTGTTATTTCCATGTCTGCATTACCCTGATATTCTATTGTTCCGAGTAAATCCTTTAGTTTCATATATCCACCCTTATTCAAGACCTAAATGTCTTAGTTTCACATAAACAACCGTACCTTTTGGAGCCTTTGTTCCTGCTGCAGGGTCCTGTTGGGAAATTACTGCTTCTCCGTCAACACTCTGTGCACCTGTAAGCTTCATATTAAATCCATTATTAATCAAGGCTGTATTTGCTCCAAGCAATGACATATTGGAAACATCAGGAACAGTCAGCATTTCCTGTTCTCCCTCTGTTGTATATGCGTATATACTTGCACCCTTTTTCAGACGGGCACTGCTTTTGGGAACTTGTGTTATTACGTTGTCTCCATCACCAATGAAATGAAGCATAAAGCCTGCTTCACCTGCTTTGTTTAAAGCCTCGCCTCTTGAAAGTCCTGTTATTTCAGGTATACTTACACCCTGTTCGCTTGCTTCTGTGTCAGAAAAACTCTTATTTACACCAATATACGGAAGTATATCTTCCATTATATTTCCCATAAGAGGACCTGCTATAACACCACCAAAATACTGTCCGCCTTCAGGTTCATCAAGAATAACCAATACTGCAACCTGTGGGTCGTTGGCAGGTGCAAATCCAATCATTGATGCAATTTTCTTACCTGCACTTCTTGGCTGTTTTTCGGATGTTCCTGTTTTGCCGCCTATACGGTATCCCTCTACATAAGCATTTTTACCAGAGCCTACAGACACAACATCCTCAAGAAGTGTACACATTATCTGGCTTGTTTCTTTTGAAATAATCTGTTTTACAAATTCCCCTTCATATTCTTCTACAATATTACCCTCACTGTCAACCAAGCTTTTAACCATATGAGGTTTCATATATTTGCCACCGTTAACTACTGCAGAAACTGCTGAAACAAGCTGTATTGGGGTAACCTGAAAACCCTGACCGAAAGAGGTAGTTGCTACTTCTACAGGTCCCATTATACTTGGTTGAAAAAACACACCTGACTCTTCACCCGGAAGGTCAATTCCTGTTTTAGTTTTAAGGCCAAAACCTGCTGTATAATCAGAAAATCTTGTAGCACCTACTCTTGCACCTATATCCATAAAAGCAGGGTTACAGGAATTCTGAATTGCCTGTGAAAAACTCTGCATACCGTGTCCGCCCGATTTCCAGCAATGGATATTGCTTCCCGCAACATTTTTCACACCTGAACAATAAAAGCTGTCGGTTACGTTTACAAGATTTTCTTCAAGTGCAATTGCTGAGGTTACAATTTTAAAAGTAGACCCCGGCTCATATGTATCGCTTACGGCTTTGTTTTTCCACATTTTATTCCGTGCTATACCAAGTTGTTTTGTATATTCCTCTTCGTCTGTTTTCTTTATTTCTTCAAGCATTTCCTTTGTTGCTTCGTCAGTTATCTCAAAGGGTTTATTCAGGTCAAAGTCAGGCTTTGTAGCCATTGCAAGAATTTCCCCTGTTTTAACATCCATTACTATTGCAGCCGCTCCGTTTTTAACGTCATTTTCTATAAGAGCTGTTTCAAGATGCTTTTCCACAAAATGCTGAATAACCTCATCGATAGTAAGAACTACACTAAGCCCATCTTCAGAACTAAAATACTTTTCATACTTATATGGCATACTTGAACCTACGGAATCTGCAGCAGAAATTACTCTTCCTGATTTTCCTGTAAGAATTTCATCATACTTATACTCTATGCCGCCAAGCCCCTGATTGTCTTTTCCTGTAAAGCCTATGATATGGGCTGCAAAATTATTGAAAGGATAATATCTTTTTGAATCTTCCAGTAAAGTAACCCCGGGAAGATTTTTCATATTTGCAAAAAGTGCGTCAGATTCATCTTTTTCTATTTTTGATTTAATTTCCACATAATCGCTTGCAGTATTTGATACTTTCTTAAGTACCTCCTCATAATCAAGCTTAAGTATCTGCGACAGTGTCTTGGCAACACTGATTGCTCTTCCGTTTACCTTGCATATTTCAGAAGGGCTTGCAACTACAGTATAAACTGTTGCACTCACAGCGAGAGGCTTCATATTACGGTCATAAATAGTTCCTCTCTTGGAATTTATTATTTTATCACGGGTCTGCTGAGCGATTGCCCACTGCTTATATTTTACCCCATCTATAAGCTGAACCTTTGCGGTATTTGCTGTTATGGCAAAAAGCATAGCCAGAAAAATACAGGTTATGCCAAGAATTCTTTTTCTCAATTTTCTGAGATTGCTTTTATTGCCGTTTTCCACGTTCCTACCTCCGCAAAAATTATTCTTTATTGAAAACACAGGAGATTTACATTTTTGTAAACCTCCCGATTGTGTCTGCCTCTACTGTTTATATAATGCATTTATTAATATAAATATTCCAGACAATTACTTATGAATTTTTTTACACCTTTAACAAAAACTCCTCTTTCCTCAACAGGAATTTCGGCACGATCAGGAACATTTACATCAACATATACCTTTTGTTCCGTTCGGGGAACATCCATATTAAGCTTATTTTTAGCTACTTCCTCTACATAATTAAGGTCTGTCGTTCTGTCAAGAGTAACTGTTGCCTGTTCATTCTGAGAATAAAGAACCAGCAGACGATTATTTATATCGTTAACCTGAGTATTCATCTTAGTTATTGTTGCACTTCTCCAAAGAATGACAAACAAACCTACCATCACAACAGCAAAAGCTATTTTCATAAGCTTTGCAGGATTGTCAAGAATGCTTGTTTTACTCTTTTTTCTTATAACTTCCTTTTCTTTTTCCGCAGTCTGCGGTATATCGTAAGCAAGACTTCCTTTTGTCAAATATCTGTCATAATACCCTGTCGATGAATAAGTGTACGCACTCTGGGCCATTTAACTTTATTCCTCCGATTTACAATTTTTCTATAATTCTGAGTTTAGCACAGGAAGAACGCGAGTTATAATCAAGTTCTTCCGGAGTTGCTGTTATTGGTTTTTTATTTACAAGCTTTCCTCTCGGACTTTTTCCGCAAACGCATACAGGAAAGTCCGGCGGACAGATGCAGCCTTTACAAAAATCATTAAAGGCTGTTTTAACAATTCTGTCCTCAAGAGAATGGAAAGTAATTATAGCAAGTTTAGAACCTTTGCTGAGGCAATCAAAAAAATCCTCCACAGCTTGTCTTAACACACCAAGCTCATTATTTACTTCAATTCTTATTGCCTGAAAAACTCTTTTTGCAGGATGTCCACCCTCTCTTCGTGCTTTAGCAGGTATTCCTGCTTTTATAAGTTCTACAAGCTCGAAGGTAGTTTCCACAGGCTTCGTCTTTTTGTATTCTTCTATTTTTTCTGCAATTCGCATTGCAAACTTTTCTTCACCGTAATTTCTGAATATATCAGCAAGCTTGTACTTATCGTATGTATTAACCACATCGTATGCATTTATACCCTGACTCTGATCCATTCTCATATCAAGAGGCGCATCCGTATTATAAGAAAAACCTCTGTCTCCGTTATCAAGCTGATAGCTTGACACACCCAAATCAAGAATAGCACCATCAATTTTCTCTATTCCATACTGTTTTAAAATGTTTTTTATTTCGGAATAATTTCCATGATGAAAAATTACTCTTCCTTCAAAGTCCTTTAATCTTTCGCCTGCTGCTTTTAAAGCTTCTTTATCTCTGTCAATACCAATCAGTTTAGCATTCTGAGATTGTGAAAGGATTCGGAGGGAGTGTCCTCCCCCTCCTAAGGTTCCGTCCACGTATACCCCAATATGTTTAACTTTTAAAGCATCTACACTTTCATCAAGTAAAACTGATATATGTTTAAATTCCATTACTCACTTTTACCCTTCAAAGAGATTTTTTTCATCATTGCTCCGAGGTTCTTGTCAACACTGCCGTATTTTTCATTCCAATCATCAGTGTCCCAGATATCAATGCAATTTGACATACCTATAATCGTAACATTCTGTGTAAGGTTTGCATACTGGCGAAGGTTCTGAGGAATTAAAATTCTTCCCTGCTTGTCCACTTCGCATTCAGCAGAAAGTGAGTATATAATATTTTTAATTTTAAGAACATCTTCATCTTCATCAGGAAGTGAATCAATTTTATATTTAAAATTCTCCCATTCCTGTGGTGAATACGCTCTTACACAATTATCAAAACCAAGAGAAAGAACAAAAACGGGACCTACGTGCTCACGGTATTTTGCAGGCATTATAAGTCTGCCTTTCGCATCAATGCTATGCTGATAGCTTCCTACTAACACGTTATCCCTCCTTTTCAAAAAATCTTCCACTTTGTACCACTTTATGTGATTTTGATGACATTTTCTCCCACCATGTTATTATATTACTACTTTTTTAAGAAAATTGCAATAGAATTTTAAAAATTTTTTATTAAATTTGAAAAAAATTTCCCAACACGAAACTAATGATAAAAAAAAAAGCATCTCAATCTGAAAATTTTCAGATTGAGATGCTTAATACTACTTTCTTAATTTATCAATATGCTGCTTTATTTTGTCAAATGTGATGTCGCTCAGACAATGCTCTATTCTGCAGCTATCCTCAAAAGCAGTTTTTTCATCAACGCCTATCGTTATAAACAGTTCTGCAAGAACTCTGTGTCGTTCATAAACTTTCTCGGCGACCTCTGTTCCCTTCTCTGTTAATGACAAGTTGCCCGATTCATCCTTTATTACATATCCACCTTCGACAAAATGCTTCATGGCAACAGATACACTTGCTTTCGTAAAACCAAGTTCATTGGCTACATCTATACTTCTTACGCTTCCTTTTTTATTCTTTAAAACGAGAATTGTTTCAAGATAATTCTCGGATGATTCATTAATTTTCATAGCAATTTCCTTTTAATTTAATAAGTTTATTTTATCATAAAAAAATAAAACTGTCAAATTTACAAATTTTTCTAAAAAAAGCCTTGACAAACCATTGTTGCAATGCTATAATAATCCAAGTTAGTGTAAACTAACTCATTTAAAAACAGAGGTGAAGACATTGAATCTTTTGCAGGCAGAAGAAGAAAAAGAATATATCATAAAGTCCATTGAAACTGATGATGAAGAGCTTAATTCCTTTTTGTTTTCTCTTGGATGCTACAGTGGTGAAACTATTGCCGTTATCACCCATCGCAAAAGCGGATGCACCGTTGCTCTGAAAGACGGAAGATATAATATAGATAAACAGTTAGCGGAAGCTATCATTATTTAAATTTAAAATTTTAATCGGTCGTATTTCGACCGTATATATTTTGCAGCTCAGTTAGTTGCAACTAACTTAATGAAATATATAAAATTAAAGGAGTGGTAAAAAATGAGAATTGCTTTAACGGGCAATCCAAACAGTGGTAAAACTACTATGTACAATGCCCTGACAGGAAAAAATGAAAAGGTGGGTAACTGGGCAGGTGTTACAGTTGACAAAAAAGAAAGCCCTATCAAAAAAAGCTTTTACAAGGATAAAGAGTTAATTGCGGTCGACCTTCCGGGTGCTTACTCAATGTCTCCTTTTACATCCGAAGAAAGCATTACCAGCGACTATGTTAAAAATGAAAATCCAGATGTTATTATAAACATTGTTGATGCTACAAATTTAAGCAGAAGCTTGTTTTTTACCACACAGTTACTTGAACTGGGAATTCCTGTGGTTGTCGCATTAAACAAAAGCGATATCAACGAAAGGAAACACACAGTTATTGATGTTAATTTATTATCTGAAAAATTAGGTTGTCCTGTTATGCAGACAGTTTCTACTTCTTCAAAGGGTCTTAAGGAAATTATAAAAACCGCTATTTCCCAGGTTGGTAAAACTCAGAAACCACCTTATAAACAAGGAAACATAAACTTAAACGACAAAGAAGAGGTTGAAGCATCAGACAGAAACCGATTCAGCTTTGTTAACAAATTGGTCAAAGAGGTTGAAACAAAAACCGTCAACACAAACAAAAAGAATTCACAGGATAAGTTTGACGAAATAATAACAAACAAATGGCTCGGAATCCCTCTTTTTGCTGTAGTTATGTGGGTTGTGTTCTACATTTCGCAATCATGGCTCGGTCCCATGATTTCAGATTTGCTCGTAGGTTGGATTGAAGCATTCGGCGGTGTAGTTGAAGGCTTAATTGCAAGCTCTTCAAGTGAATTTTTGAAATCATTGGTTTCAAGCGCTATCATTGATGGTGTAGGTGCTGTTGTAAGCTTCCTGCCTCTTGTAATGGTAATGTATTTTATGATTGCGCTTTTGGAAGACTGCGGTTATATGGCTCGCGCAACTGTTGTACTTGACCCTATTTTCAAAAAGGTAGGTCTTTCAGGAAAATCAGTTATTCCTTTCGTAATAGGTACAGGCTGTGCAATCCCGGGTGTTATGGCTTGCCGTACTATCCGTGATGAAAGAGAACGCAGAGCTACCGCAATGCTTGCACCATTTATGCCATGCGGTGCGAAATTACCTGTTATCTCCTTATTTGTAGGTGCATTTTTCCCTCAGCATGCATGGATAAGCACTGCAATGTACTTTGCAGGTATAGTTATAATACTTTTATGTGCACTTCTTGTTAATGCTATTACAGGCTACAAACACAAAAAATCATTTTTCATCATAGAGCTTCCTGAATATAAAGTACCAAGCTTATGGGGTGCTGTAAAATCAATGTGCAGCAGAGGTTGGGCATACATAGTAAAAGCCGGTACTATAATACTGGTATGTAACGTAGTTGTTGTATTAATGAGTTCTTTTACCCCTGCATTTAAAGCTGCAGCAGAAAACGGTTCCGATTCAATGCTCGCTTTTGTATGTAAGCCTGTTGATTGGTTACTCATTCCTGTTATAGGTGTTGCATCATGGAAATTAGTTGCATGTGCAATCACCGGCTTTATAGCAAAGGAAAATGTTGTGGGCACAATTGCAACCTTGTTTGGTCTTAGTGCAGTTATAAACGGAGATTTAGAATTAATTGGTGAAGGAAGTGCTGTTGCCAATGCTTTAAACCTTACTCCTGCTGCCGCTCTTGCATATATGATGTTTAATTTATTTACTCCTCCCTGCTTTGCAGCAATAGGTGCAATGAATTCTGAAATTAAAAGCAAGAAGTGGTTATCAGGTGCTATAGCTCTTCAATTAGCTGTAGGATTTACTGTTGGTTTTATTGCATATCAGTTAACCAATCTTATTACAGAACACACTCTCGGAAACGGATTTATTTCAGGAATACTTGCAATAGCAGTTTTTGCAATAATTATAATAGCTATAATTATCAATAATAACAAAAAACTCAAAAAAGACGAAATAAATAAAAATCAAAAGGTTTCCGTAAAATAAAAGGAGCTGATTGTATGAATTTAACAGATTTTGCCATAATCGGTATTGTTGCAGTTATTTTAATATCGGTAATCGTATATATTATAAAAGCTAAAAAAAGTGGTGCAAAATGTATAGGTTGCCCTTACAGCAAAAACTGTAACTCAAAGTCATCATGCTCCTGCAACAAAGAAAAATAAATCTAAAATGCGTTGGACTTTTTATAGTCCAACGCATTTTTTTAGTCTTCCTTTACTGCAATTCCCTCTGCTGATGAAATACACTTAATACCATTAGTATCTATGTTTTTAAAAGTAACCTCACCTTTTCCGTGTCCGCCGAAAACAGAATCAAAATACTTTCCACATCTCATATTTTCAAACACTACATTTTTAAGCTCCATACCATTTGCGTAAACGCAGGAGAAACCATCAGATTTTGTATTGTTCCAATCAATGAAAATATGTTCATCATCTTTAAGCGGCTTTGCCTCTTCGTCATAGGTTACATTTGAAAATCTCAGATTTTCTACTTCTCCCTCACCAAAATAAGCTGCCATAAATCCGTTACCGAAAAGACGGATATTATCAAAGCTTGAATCGATAAGTGTATTATTTATGAAAATAGCATAACGCGAATGAGTCATAACATTAGAAACGGAAATACCAAAGGTTTCTCCATGCTTAGCTTTTTCCTTATCGTACCAATAAGATTCCCCTATAATAATAGCAGCTTCCGTTCTGTAACCTTTTTCACCCGGAATAAGCTGTCTCCAGGGTATTATGTTGCCATCTTCATCAGTTTCAATCACTAAATCAGGATTTTGTGCTACCGGTGCATCTTTTTCAGACCATGGAGATGTTTCTATTACATTATCAATTCTTACATTGTAAATTTTATATCCATCGTGATTAAGAAGTCTGATTAATGCACATCCACCTACACCATATCCCATAATATTTCTGATAGTGATATTATGAATATGACCCTCAGAAACATCATTTACTACCTTACTGTAAATAGAATCCTCTGTTGCAAGAAGTGCAACAATGTTATCACCGACACAACCAAAAATATTTTCAACGATAATATCATGACAACCCTTACATATATCAACACCATCCTGATTAGGTACATTGCTGCTGCTTGAATAACGGATATTACTTATCCTGCTATAAGAAGTTGTATACATACAAATACCCCAGTAACGCTGGTTTTTGATAAGGAGATTGTCAATTTTAAGATTCTCCATATTGCGGAAATACATCATACAGTTTTCAGAAATATGGTGCTCATACTTTTGAGCAACCTTTCTTGAAATACCGTTATTTTCGTACATTCCATTATGTATTCCACCATCAAGAGTTGCACTTCCGATACCACGTATTGTTATATTTCTTTGTTTATCACATTCGCCTATTTTGCCTTCAATTCTGGCATTACTGTTGGCAAAAGCATTACAGTAAGCACCATCGCCGATTCTTAAATATGCATTCTGTAAAACAACATCTGACTCATTTTCAAGAAAGATTGTTTTTGTGATATTCCATATAGCTTGTCCTGTGCGTTCATTAAATTTGGGAATTAATACAGATTTACCCATTTTTGAAGCATCAATAACAGCTTGCTGAATCATATCACTGTCGCATTCTAAATGCTTGTAATCATTTACATTAATATACATTTCTCTTCTCCTTTTATATTGTTACGGCAAAAATTGATAATATTACCGCTATATACATTCTTTTTCCTGCTACTTCACCTAAAACAAATTTTGATACTACAAAACATGCTATCATAGTAAGGGCACTTGATACAGGTGAATAATATGATAAGTCCACCAATGACATCAGTTTTACACTAAGCAAGCTGAATAAGTTTGATGCAACTGCAGACAGAAATACCCAAAACAGCCCTTTCATTCCAACATTTTGAATTTCATCTGATACTTTGAATTTATGTAGCTTAACTATAAACAATGTGAACACTGTGCTTATAATAAACAAAAACAAATTGGTAATGAAAAACCACGAGTCAGGGTCAAGATTTTTTTGCATTGCTCCACTTTTTGTAACAACCGAGCACAAAACCTCTACAAGCACACATATACAGCACATGATAATACCTTTATATTCCGTCTTCTGTCCGTATTTTACAGGTGCTACCACAACTATTGCAGAAATTATTCTTAATATACATTTTATAATGTTTTCAGCAAGTATTGCTTCTTTAAAAATTATTATACCTGCAATCTGATTTAATACTAAGGATAATGAACCTACAAAAATCATTTTAAAAGCAACTGTACTATACTTTAGCGTAACCATACTAAAAACGACGCTAAGACAGCAACAAACTCCGTAAATAATCCCATATACTATGTTAACAGGACTAAATGTAATATCAAAACCACTTATCACAGCAAAGTTTATCATTGCAAAAACACTGGTAAAAATAAGGATAATTCCATATCTGCATATATTTACAGCTATCATCGACATTTTTTTGCCCACATAATTTGAAGTTCCCTCTACCAGAAAAAAAGCTGCAAACAACAATGTTGCTATCATGTCCATCACCATATTAATTGTAAAACAACTTATATTGAATTTACAAGACATTTATGTTATAATTATAAGACAATATTTAACATTGAGGTGTTGTTATGTTTCCTGTAAAACCATCCAGCAAATTTGAAGCTGATTATTTTACTAATCTTAAGTGTCCTGTACACATAAACGGAGAGTGTGAAATTCTATGCTGCAAAAAGGGAGAGCTTCAGGTAAATGTAAATGACACTCAGTTTACTTTAAGACAAAATCAAACACTTTTCATTATGCCCTTTGAATATCACGAGTTCTCTACTCCTAAAAACAGCGAATGTATCCGTTTCATTATATACTCCCAGTCAGCTCAATCATTTTTCGACACTATAGAAAACAAAAAAGCCACAAAACGAATATTTACAACAGATATAAAAACATTAAATTACATAGAATCCATTTTAGAGCCTAACCCTGATATTGTAACAACCAAGGCTATAACATATGTTTTGAGCAGAATGATTTTAAAAAATTGTCAATTTGCAGAAAACAGCAATGGCGAACTTAGTCTATTTACAAAATCTCTTAATTATATATTAAACAATTTTGCTTCGGGAATTACCCTTGAAAGTACAGCAAAAAATTTAGGGGTACATCCTGTTCATCTGAGCAGAACCTTCAGCAACAATTCAAAATACAAGTTTACCGAATATCTTAATCTTATGAAATTTTCAAACGCACAACTGCTTTTAAAAAATACAGATAAATCAATTACTGAAATTTCTTTTGAATCAGGGTTTAATTCACTGAGAAACTTTAACAGAATTTTTTACTCAATAGCAAAAATGACTCCCTCAGAATACAGGAAGTCATCTTCGTCAATCAACTTTTAAACGCTTTTGTATAAGACGGAAAAGAATTCTTTTTTTCCGTCTTATTTTTATATACAGGAGATACCATTTCATAAAAGAGCTGTTGCAATCTATAAATTTTTCTTTTCTGTAAACACCGCAAACTTTTGCAATAATATCCTCTTTCTTTATGCCATACTCATAAACATGCTGATTGTCTCCACAAAAGCTAAGCCCATTTTTTGTTTCCACAACACGGTGAAGTATGTACATTTTGTTTGCTCTTTTATAAAGAAGTATATCATTTTTTTCAATGCTTTCACATTTTTCAAGCAAAACCGAATCCTTATTTTGGCGGATAAGAGGCATCATACTTATTCCTTTTGGATAAAAACGGAACTTTCCTCCATTATTTACCGTTTCAACGATCAACGGTACAATATCATTCATTGATACATTTTTCTTCATATACTTTTTTGTCCTCAAACTTAAGAATTTTATCGCTTACTCTGGCAGCTTCTGTTTTATGAGTAACTGCTACGACGGTAATATTCTCCATTTTTTTCAGATTATCAATCAATTTTTTCTCTGTTTGCAAATCAAGTGCACTTGTGGCTTCATCAAGAAGCAACATTCTGTTTGGGGAAAGAATAGCTCTTGCTATTGCAATTCTTTGTATTTGTCCTTCCGAAAGACCCGTTCCATTTTCACCTACGACGGTATCAATTCCATTCGGAAGATTTTCAGAAAATTCATCAACACACGCAAGCCTGATAGCTCTTCCCAGTTCTTCTTCACTTACATTTTCGGAGATAAACGATATATTTTCTTTTATTGTTCCGGAAAAAATAAGATTGCCTTGGGGTACATATGAAAATAAGCCTCTTACACCATTTGAAACATTAATAATATCATTAGTTGTTTTTATTAATATTTTACCCTCCTGTGGTTTCAAAACACCAAGCATAAGCTTTAAAACTGTACTCTTGCCCGCTCCTGACAATCCCGTCAAGGAAACAAAACTGTCTTTTTCAATGGAAAAACTTACATTATCAAGTATCTTTTCTCCATCGTAAGAAAAGGTAACATTTTGAAATTCAATAGTAGTTATTTCATCATAAATATTACTGCAATCTTCTCCTTGAGCATCATCCTCTTTTTCTTCAATCTCCATAAGTCTTTCAACTGATGCTAATATTCTTAACAACTCCGATGTTACTGAGGACAAAGATGCCACAGGTCTCTGAACCTTACCTGTAAGCTGAAGAATTTGTGCCATTGTTCCGTAAGTGATTTTTTTTGAAAGTATACCCAATGCACCCCAAAGAAGTGCATATACAAAGCCTGCCTCAAAAATAAGAGCTACTCCCGATGTCATTAAAATCATAAAAGAAGCACGCTTAAGGCGTGAATTTTTGTAATCGCCAAGATATAATTTGTTCTTATTCTGAATATTTCCTGATGTGTTAAAGACCTTAACTGCAAGTATATTGAGTAATACTTCCTGAACGAATGAGCGCGCCTTACTGTCTTTTTCCTGCACTTTTTTGTGCATAATTTTAATTTTGTTTCTGTAAATAAAAGTACCTGCTAAAACCACAACACCTGCCGCAAGGTAAATAAATGCAAAGGATATATCCACCATAACAAGCATAATAAAAGCACCTGTTACAGTAGTTAAAATATCTGCAACAGCGGGAATTACTGTCATTATTCCGTTACTTATTACAGAAACATCCGAAAACATTCTGTTTTGCAAATCCGACGTATGAAAACTGACAATTTCAGAATATTTCTTTCCTATTATATTTTCAAAAAATCTGCTTTTCAGCCTGATTTCTGCTTTGAGCCTGAACTTTTCATCCATATTTCTGAAAACAATACGAAAAATAAAGCTTAAAATTATAACACTTATGAGTACTATTCCATAGATAACAACCTGACGGAAATTTCCTGTTGTGGCACTGTCAATGATAAGCTTTGTAATATAAGCGAAAGCAAGGGATATCAGGGCAAACAAAACATTAACTGCCGAAAGAATACTTACAGGCAGAAAACAGAATTTTGTATTCTCAAATATCCATTTTAATGCTTTTTTGTTCATAATTTTTCTTCCTTAATAATATACTGATTTAAATTATATATTAAAAGGAACAAAAAATCAATACTAAAAGTTTTTAAAGACTATTACTCCCGCTATCATAAGCACAACTCCTGCTAATTGGCTCCATTTAAAGGGTACTTTTTGTGTATCCATTATACCGAATCCGTCAATCAGCGCCGCTGTAATAAGTTGAGAAATTAAAATAACACTTATGGCAACTGTCGGACTGAGTTTACCTATGCCAAGCATAACTGTAACCGTTATAACCATTCCGAGTGCCCCACCCAAAAGATAATACCAGGGCACAGTCGTTATTTCTTTTATATTTCCCTTTCCGAAAAACAATGCTGCAATCAAAGAAATTATAAAGGCAGTTCCCTGAACATAGGCATTTGCTTCAAGTAAACCAATTTTTTCATTAAGACGAGTATTCATTACTCCCTGAATACTCATAACCGCTCCTGCTATAATATTTGATATAAAGGCAAACATATATCCACTCCTTTTATTTTTACTTTTCCCAAAATATTATATTTTATAAGAAAAAAACACCAAAAAACTGTTGACAAAAGGTTTTTGTTATGATATTATGTTATGGTAACCGCACGAATGTGGCTTTTTTAAGTACCCTTAACGGGTCGCCTTATTTCGGCGAGTCTAAAATTGGGAGGTGAAACCGCATGTACGCAATTATCGTAACAGGTGGTAAGCAGTATAAGGTTACCGAAGGCGAAGTTCTTTTCATCGAAAAGAAAGATGCCAGCGAAGGTGATGTTATTAAGTTTGATACTGTTTTAGCTGCATCAGACAATGACGGCAACTTTACAGTTAATCCTGCAGGCGCTTCTGTTGATGCTAAAGTTCTCGGACAGGGCAAAGATAAGAAGATCATCGTTTACAAGTATAAGCCTAAAAAGGGTTATCACAAAAAGCAGGGACACAGACAGCCTTATACAAAGATTCAGATCGAAAAGATTAATTTATAATTTTCATTTTGCATAGTAAATTGGAGGTGCAATAAATGGCTCATAAGAAAGGTGTCGGCAGTACCAAAAACGGTAGAGATTCCGAGTCGAAACGACTTGGCGTGAAAAAAGCTGACGGTCAGTTCGTTACAGCAGGTAACATTATCGTAAGACAGAGAGGAACTAAGATTCATCCGGGTCTTAACGTTAAAAAAGGCGGAGACGATACATTATTTACACTTATCGACGGTTATGTTAAATTCGAAAGAAAAGACAAAACAAGAAAACAGGTAAGTGTATACGCAGCAGAATAACAAAAATCAACACCGATAAAGTCTTTTATCGGTGTTTTTTGTTAAAATATCTGCAATTTAAGAAAGGATTTAATTATGGCTTCATTTATTGACAAAGCTAAAATAACCGTTAAAGCCGGCAAAGGCGGAAACGGAAGTATGGCATTTCACCGTGAAAAATATGTAGCGGCAGGCGGCCCTGACGGTGGCGATGGCGGTCATGGCGGAAGTGTTATTTTTAAAGGCGACAATTCTCTTTCCACTCTGATGGATTTTAAATATAAAAAGAAATACAACGCTGAAAACGGAGAAGACGGAAAAGATAAAAAACGTCATGGAAAAAACGGAAGCAATCTTTATATAAAAGTTCCCGTAGGAACTATTATTAAATATAACGGCAAAATAGTTGCTGATATAAAAAACGAGGATACTGAATTTATTGCAGCAAAAGGCGGCACAGGCGGATGGGGTAATTCTCACTTTGCTACTGCAACAAGACAGGCCCCTAAATTTGCCAAAGTAGGTCTTTACGGAGACGAAAGAGAGCTTGAACTTGAACTTCGTCTTCTTGCAGATGTTGGTTTTGTAGGATTTCCAAATGTAGGTAAATCTACCCTTCTCTCTGTTATCAGTGCTGCAAAACCTAAAATAGCAAACTATCACTTTACAACTCTTATCCCCAATTTAGGTGTTGTTGATGCAGGAGAAGGCAACAGCTTTGTTGCGGCTGATATTCCCGGTTTAATTGAAGGTGCTTCGGAAGGTCTGGGCTTAGGACACGAATTTTTAAGACACGTTGAAAGAACAAGACTTCTTCTTCACGTAGTCGATGTTTCAGGAATTGAAGGAAGAAATCCTGTTGACGATTTCAACACCATTAACGAAGAACTCAAAAATTATAATATAGATTTACTTGACCGTCCTCAAATTATTGCTGCTAACAAAACAGACATTATGACGGATACAGCTCCTTATGAAGAACTCAAAAAACTTGCCAGGGAAAAAGATATAAAAATCTTTGAAATCTCAGCAGCTACAGGTACAGGTGTAAGGGAACTTGTAGCATATATTGCATCTCTTCTTAAAGAAATTCCTATTCCTGAGGTTGAAATTGAGCCTATGACAGAAGCGCTATACACCTTTGACGAAGAAGAATTCACTGTAAAGAAAGATAACGAAATTTTTGTTGTTGAAGGCCCATATATTACTAAACTCGTAAGCTCCATCAACTTCGAAGATTACGAATCTCTAAGCTACTTCCAGACAAATCTCCGTAAAAAAGGTATCATTAAAGCTCTGGAAAATGCAGGCGTAAAAGAGGGCGATATGGTAAGAATGGAAGATTTGGAATTTGAATTTATTTATTAATAATTATGAAAACAGGACTTTTCGGGGGAACTTTTGACCCCATTCATAACGGACATATGAAAATTGCCCGTGAACTTATAAATAAAAATATTTTGGACAGAGTAATTTTTGTTGTTGCTTATGCCCCGCCCCATAAGGATAAAAAAATCACAAACGAAATTCATCGCTTGAATATGGTTAAAATCGCAGCAGGTAATGATTTTTATGTAAGTGATTATGAAATACAAAAAGGTGGCAAAAGCTATTCTTACGACACTCTTACTTATTTTTCACAGCATTACAAGAATGACGAAATTTACTTTATTACAGGTGCTGATATGCTTCTATCTTTACCAAAATGGTATAAATCAGATGAGCTTTTAAAAAAATTCAGTTTTATAGGTGTTGACAGAAACAATCAGCTAGAAGATGGAAAAATAGAATTGGTAAATGAAATTATTAATGAATATAATGCAAAAATCATATTGACAGATATAAAGACGCCACCTATATCTTCCACCACAGTCCGTCAGATGCTCACAAATGGCGAAGATGTTTCTATGTATATAAACCAAGATGTATTAAAATATATTAAGGACAATGAATTATATGACTGATAAAATTATTTCCGATTTAACCAAAAGCCTTTCGCAAAAGAGGTTTTTGCACACAAAGGGTGTTGCTCAAACAGCACTACAGCTTGCGGAAATCTATGGTGCCGACAAAGAAAAAGTGTATATTGCAGGACTTCTTCACGATATGGCAAAGGAGCTTTCCCTTGAAGAAATGAATGCTCTTACAGAAAATCTTGATATCGACTCATATATGCGTTCTTCAAAAGCTTTACTACATGGTCCTGCTGGTGCAGTACTTGCGAAAAATACATTTGATATTGAAGAAGAAATATACAATGCTGTTTTTTATCACACAACAGGAAGAGAGAATATGACTTTAACGGAAAAAATAGTATTTGTTTCAGATATGGCTGAGCCTTCCCGTACATTTAACGGAATTGAAAAGTTAAGACAAATAATGCTCACAGATATAGATGATGCAGTTGTGGAAGCCTCTGATTTAACATTAAAATATCTGATAGAAAACAAGAAAAACATTTACCCCCTTACAGTAATTTCCAGAAATTACATCATTAATCAAAAAAAGTGTGGAAATTGTTCTGAAAATGTGGTAAAATAAATAATTGTAAAACTATAACACACGAGAGGTTTAACGTGAAAGTTACTTTCCCGTTAGCCCCTCCGATGAAATGGAGATTTTTATGAATTCATACGAAAAAACCTGTCTTGCAGTAAAGGCTCTTGATAATAAAAAAGCACGTGATATTACAGTCTTGAAAATAGAAGACTTAACCGTAATTTCAGACTATTTTGTTATAGCAACTGCATCAAGCTCAACTCAGCTTCGTGCATTAAGCGAAGAAGTTGATTTTGTTCTCAGCAATGAAGGTATATCTCCCCTTCACAAGGAAGGAGACTCTTCCTCACCGTGGATTTTACTTGATTACGGTGATTTGGTTGTTCATCTGTTTTTGGAGGATTCAAGAATGTTCTACAGTTTAGAACGTCTCTGGTCAGATGCAACAGAAGTAAATGTTGAAGAAATTTTAAAATAAACAAATAAATTCTGAAAGGATTGAAATAAATGGATTACAAATTTTCAGAAATCGAACAAAAATGGCAAAAATACTGGGACGACAACCGTACTTTTGCTGCTACAAACGATTTTTCAAAGCCAAAATTCTATGGACTTGTTGAGTTTCCTTACCCATCAGGTCAGGGACTTCATGTAGGACATCCAAGAAGCTATACAGCCCTTGATGTTGTTGCAAGAAAGAAAAGAATGGAAGGCTATAATGTATTATACCCTATGGGATGGGATGCTTTTGGTCTTCCTACAGAAAATTTTGCGATTAAGAATAAAATTCATCCAAGAGTTGTTACCGAAAATAACGTTGCAAATTTCAAAAGACAGCTTAAGAGTCTCGGTTTTTCTTTCGACTGGGACAGAGAAGTAAACACAACTGACCCTAACTATTTCAAATGGACTCAGTGGATTTTCCTTAAGTTGTTTGAAAAAGGTCTTGCGTACAAACAAGAAATGCCTGTTAACTGGTGTGTAAGCTGCAAGTGTGGTCTTGCAAACGAAGAAGTTGTTAACGGTGTTTGTGAGCGTTGTGGCGGCGAAGTTGTTCAAAAAATGAGAAGCCAATGGATGCTCAAAATCACAGAATACGCACAGCGTTTAATCGACGACCTCGACGGTCTTGACTACATTGAAAAGGTTAAGATACAGCAAAAGAACTGGATTGGCCGTTCCGAAGGTGCTGAAATTGACTTTAAGCTTACCTGTGGTGATAACTTAAGAGTTTACACGACAAGAGCAGATACACTTTTTGGTGCTACATACATGGTTATTTCACCTGAACATCCATGCATCGAAAAATATGCTGACATTATAACCAATATGGATGAAATTAAAGATTACCAGATGGCAGCAGCAAGAAAGTCTGACTTTGAACGTGTTGAACTTGCTAAAGATAAGACAGGTGTTGAAATTAAAGGCTTTAAAGCAATTAACCCTATGACCGGCACAGAAATTCCTGTATGGATTTCTGACTATGTTCTTATGACATACGGAACAGGAGCTATTATGGCTGTTCCTGCGCACGATACAAGAGACTGGGAATTTGCTAAAAAATTCAACCTACCAATTATTCAGGTTGTCGATGGTGAAAATGTTGACCTTGACAAGGAAGCGTTTACTGATGTTGCAGACGGTGTTCTTATAAATTCAGGTGTTCTTACAGGATTAAGAGTTAAAGATGCTATCGAAAAATGTATTGAAATTTTAGGCGAAAAAGGTGTTGGCAAGAAAAAAGTTAACTACAAGCTTCGCGATTGGGTGTTCTCACGTCAGCGTTACTGGGGCGAACCTATTCCTCTTGTTAAATGTGAAAAGTGTGGCTTCGTACCACTTAACGAAAAGGATTTACCTCTCCTTTTACCTGATGTTGAGAATTATGAGCCTACAGATGACGGACGTTCACCTCTTGCAAACATTACCGATTGGGTAAACACAACTTGTCCTAAATGTGGAGGTAAAGCTGAAAGAGAAACTGATACTATGCCACAGTGGGCAGGCTCCTCATGGTATTTCTTAAGATATATCGACCCTGCAAACAACGATGCTTTGGCATCTAAGGAATTACTTGATTACTGGCTTCCTGTTGACTGGTATAACGGTGGTATGGAGCATACTACTCTCCACTTGCTTTATTCAAGATTCTGGCATAAATTCTTATATGATATCGGTGTAGTAAGCACACCTGAACCTTATGCCAAGAGAACAAGCCATGGTATGATTTTAGGTGCTAATGGCGAAAAGATGTCAAAATCAAGAGGTAATGTAGTAAATCCCGATGATATTGTAAACAACTACGGTGCAGACACGTTCAGAACATATGAAATGTTCCTGGGTGCTTTTGATACTGCAACACCATGGGCTGACGAAGGTGTAAAAGGTTGCCATAAGTTCTTAGAAAGAGTATGGGGACTTCTCGACATTACAAATGATAATGACGGTATTACAAATGCTCTCGAATCTTCAGTTCACAAAACAATCAAAAAGGTTACAGATGATATTGAGAGAATGAAATTCAACACAGCTATCGCTGCATTGATGGCTCTTATAAATGACTATTATAAGGCAAAATCCATCACAAAAGATGAACTTAAGATTTTCATTCAGCTTCTTAACCCGATTGCACCTCACATAACTGAAGAAATGTGGGAATTAAAAGGCTTTGATAAAACAATAGCCCAGACACCATGGCCAACTTATGACGAAGAAAAAACAGTTGATGCAACTGTTGAGGTTGTTCTTCAGATTAATGGTAAGATAAGAGATAAGATGCAGCTTCCTGTAGGCAAATCAAAAGAAGAGCTTGAGGAAATTGCACTTTCAAGCGAAAAAATTAAAGCTCTCTGTGAAGGAAAACAGATTGTTAAAATAATTGTTGTTCCCAACAAGTTGGTTAATGTGGTTGTAAAATAAATAAACAACAATAATAAAACGGATGTAAAAACAAAGTTTTTACATCCGTATTTTTTGAAATTTAAACCCGCCGGAGCGCTGTTTTTCTGCGTTTTTAAACCTGGTTAATCAGGTGGGTTACCGCTTGAAGGCTTAAATCGCTCCTTTAACTGAAAAGCAAGGCATGCAAGCCACCTTCAAATATGGTTCCCTTAAAAAAAGTGTTGGTTCAAAACACGGGCAGACTTCACCACGCATCAGGCAGGTTGAGGTTTATTTTATTATTCTTCCTCTTCTTCTGTCATTGCAAGATAGGTATCCAGTACCTTCTGTGCTTCTTCGTCATCTTCAACTCCGACTAAAACTTCACAGTCCTCATCATCATTTTCGAATTTTAAAATTACTACACCGTCATCAGGATCAAGAACAGGAAGAAGTATTACATAATACTCATCATCAAGTTCAATTGTGTCAATGTGTTCAAATTCTACCTCCTTACCCTGATCATCGGTAAGAACTATAATTTCTCCTCTTTCGTTGTTATCCATTTTTGTTTCTCCTTAACTGAATTTTAACCTTTTTTATTATAAATTACAACAGTAATTTTTTCCTTATCTCTTTTTCTTTTTAGAAACAGCAGGCACCTGCTGTATTGAAATAATTGCCATAAGCATTACAGATGCTGCTAAATTCTGCAATGAAATAAATTTATCAGCAAGTGTTACTTTTTCAAATATTCTGAGTACAAACATAAGTGCACCCATAAATGAATAAGCCATAAGTGCCCAACCAAAAAGGTCTTCACTGTTTTTTGCAATATTAATAATTGCAAGAACTATTCCAAATATAAAGAACAATGCAGCAATTACTGACGCAATCTGACTGAATAAATCAGCTTCATCTACATTTATGTTTGCTAAAACAGCAGCTGCTACAACTAATACAATCGAAGGAATTAAATAAAATAAATTCTTAATAAGTGGCTTCTTAACAATAGCAGCATCTGCACATACAGGAATAAACACAACAGGCAAAATCAAGCCTACAGGTTTAAGTCTCAGCGCTGCTGATGAAACAGGAATAATAGATAAAATTGCATAAGCAAGCATAACCACTGATAAAATTATAAATTCAATACTGATTAATTTTACATCACTCTTTTTATTTGCAACACCATATCCCAAAGTGAAGACAGACTGAACAAATAAAAACAAATATCCAAAGCTGAGAGTCCAGCCTATTGCACGATTTACATCATACTGAAGATAGTAATGCGTTACCGCAATTAAGGTTAAAAGTATTATGCATATTGTTGAAACAGACATAACATTTTTTCTGTTCCCGAAAAAGTTTTTCATATATTTTGTCCCCTTTCGTATATAATAGTATTATACTAATAATATGAAATTTTTTCAATAGTAATTACGAATATTTTTATTTTTTTTACAAATTGTATAATTAAATTTTCTAATTTATTGACATATAATTTAAAATATGTTAAACTTAACTAAAGTAGAATTATTTCATATTATCGGTAATAAAATATATATTTTTAGCTATTAATAACACAGTAATGGAGGAAAGGTATTATGAAAACTTGGCACAAGCTTGTATTGGTATTTTCAATTCTTTCTTTAATGGCTACTGCAGCAATTTTTCTGATTGATTATCAGAATGACCGTAAGGTAATCAGTGCAGTTAAAAAGCTTTTGGAACAGAAGAAAGTTATTGAGTTATAGTACAACACAAAACGCGCAGAAAACGCAGATTTCTGCGCTTTGTTTTTTCATGTCAGAATTTCAATAAAGATTACAAGGGGCATTTTATGAATATTTTGATTACAGGCGCAAAAGGTCAGTTGGCTTTTGAAATTATCAATATTTTAAATCAAACGGACGGGCAGATAACATTTTTTGCTCCTGATGAAGATGAATTGAACATTTGCGACATTAATTCAGTAAATAAAACTTTAAAGGGTATGGATGCAGTTATCAACTGTGCAGCTTTCACAAACGTTGATTTATGTGAAACTGAAATTGAAAGTGCTTATAAGGTTAACAGTGAGGGTGTTAAAAATCTTGCTGTTGCTTGTGAAAACGAAAATGCTTTACTTGTTCATATTTCTACTGACTATGTTTTTGATGGTAATAAAAAAACTCCTTATATTGAAAATGACACAGCAAACCCTCAGACAGTATATGGGAAAAGTAAGCTTGAAGGCGAAGAAGAAGCTAAAAAATGCAAAAAGCATTATATACTGAGAACCTCTTGGCTTTACGGAGCAAAAGGAAAAAATTTCGTTAAAACTATGATAAATCTTGGTAACACCAAAGACTCTGTAAAGGTCGTAAACGACCAGTTCGGAACACCCACATATGCAAAAGATTTAGCCAAGGTTATTGTAAATCTTATATTAAACGATGATGGTGATTACGGCATTTATCATTGTACGGGAAATGGAAAAGACGTTTCATGGTTTGATTTTACCCGTGAAATTTTCAGAATTCTTGATATAAAAACTCCTGTTTTACCTTGTTCAACTTCAGAATTCAACGCAAAAGCAAAGAGACCGACATACTCGGTGCTTGAAAACAAAAAACTAAAAGATAAAAACATAGATACAATGCGTGATTGGAAAATTGCATTAAAAGAATTTTTACTTGAAAGGAAAGAATTATTATGAAAATGTGGGCAGGCAGATTTAAAAAAGAAATAGATGAACGTGTAAACAGCTTTAACTCTTCTCTCCCCTTTGACTGCAGAATGTATCGTCAGGATATAAAAGGAAGTGTTGCACACGCAACTATGCTTTGCAAACAAAATATAATTTCAAAGGAAGACTGCGAAAAAATTATAAACGGTCTTAATTCTATATTAATTGATATTGAATCAGGTACCCTTACCTTTGATAATGGTGCTGAAGATATACATATGTTTGTAGAAGAAGAGCTTACAAAACGTATAGGTGATGCAGGTAAAAGACTTCATACTGCAAGAAGCAGAAATGATCAGGTTGCTCTTGACGTAAGGCTATATCTTGAAGATGAAACAAAAGTTATTATAGAAATGGTAAAAGAGCTTATTAATACACTATGTGATAAAGCAGAAGAAAATTATGATGCCATTATGCCCGGCTATACTCATCTTCAAAGAGCACAGCCGATTACTTTCGGACATCATCTTATGGCTTATGTACAGATGCTTATGCGTGATAAGGAAAGACTATGCGAAACTCTTGAAAGAATTAAAGTTCTTCCTTTGGGAAGCTGTGCACTGGCAGGTACTACCTATCCTATTAACAGACAAATGGTTAAAGATTTGGTTGAATTTAATTCTGTATGTGAAAATTCTCTTGACGGAGTATCGGACAGAGATTTCTGCATTGAGCTTGCATCGAATTTATCCATACTTATGATGCACCTTTCAAGATTAAGCGAAGAAATTATACTTTGGTGCAGCTGGGAATTTAAGTTTATCGAACTTGATGACAGCTTCAGCACAGGGTCATCAATTATGCCTCAGAAGAAAAACCCCGATATCACAGAATTGATAAGAGGAAAAACAGGCAGAGTTTATGGCGACCTTAATACACTTTTAGTTATGATGAAAGGTCTTCCTCTTGCTTATAACAAGGATATGCAGGAGGACAAGGAAGCGATTTTTGATGCAGTTGACACAGTAAAAGAATGTATCGAAACATTTATCCCTATGCTTGATACAATGCGTGTTATCCGTGAAAATATGAGACGCGCCGCAGCAAAAGGCTTTATCAACGCAACAGATTTGGCTGACTATTTAACCAAAAAAGGCGTTCCTTTCAGAGATGCTTATAAAATTTCAGGAACTTTGGTTGCATGGTGTATTGACAACGATACTGTTCTTGAAAATGTACCTTTGGAAGAATTTAAAAAATATTCTGATATATTTGAAGATGATGTATATAATGCAATAAGTCTTGAAACCTGTGTCAATATGCGTACCTCGGAAGGTGGACCATCCCCCGACTCTGTATTAAAACAAATTAAATCTGCAAGAGAAAAGCTATAATAAAAGAGCTGTAAAAAATCAAAGATTTTTTACAGCTCTTTTATTCAGGAACAGAAAAATATTTATACTAAAAGTATTACCAATGGTATTGTTATTACAGAAATTACTGTTGTGATTGCAACAAGCTGGGATGCATATTCTGCGTTCAGGTTAAACTTACCTGCCCAGAGTGCTGTTACACCTGCTACGGGACAGGCTGAACTTATAGTAAGTGCTTTTATTACAGCTATATCAACCTTCAAAAGCTTTAAAAGGAAAATTGCCATAACAGGTACAATCAGCAGTCTTATTACTACAACTACATAAAAGGAAATATTTTTAAATATTTCCATAGGCTTTATACCTACGAAGAATGTTCCTAACATAATCATGGATAAAGGTGTATTCATATCCGCAACAAAACCCACAGTCTGAGCTATTATATCAGGCAGTTTTATACTGAAAACAAATAAAACAAGACTAATAAGAGTACCTAAAACTCCGGGATTCAAAACTGCTTTTTTGAACGAAAGCAAGCTCTTATCTTCGGTATATGTGTATATACCGTTTGTCCACTGCAGAATTGAAAATACTGCAAGATAAGCGGAGCCGAAAAACACCCCTTCACTTCCAAGTGCCGCACTTAAAAGAGGAATTGCCATAAACCCACAATTGGAGTATACGAGACTGAAACGATTAACCCTGTAATCAAGATTCTCTTTTGCAGGGAAAACATATCTTGCCAAAACTATTACGATTAAATGTATAAGTACTGCCATCAAAAATGCAACAGCAAGAAGCTTGGCACCCATTATATCAAAAGGTTTTTGATATGCTTCTATCAATACACAGGGAGTTACAAAATACATCAGAAATGACGTAAACTGAGAAACTCCCTCATCTCCTATGATTTTTGTTTTCTTTGCAGTATAGCCTACTGCCATCAAAAGAATTATAATTACTACCTGTTGCAAAACTACGAAGCTTAATTCCACTTTCCTGCCTCCTATTTAAAGTACTGATATACATAGCATTTAAGCATACCATTATAAAGCTTTCTCTTTTTATCAGCTTCTTTTCCGTAACACTTTTCAAAATCTCTGTGAGATGTTAAAATAAGCTTTTTAGCTTCAAAGAATTCAGAAAACTTTTTACCCATATCTGAATAAAGCTTTTCACATCTTTTTACATCCATCATTCTTTCTCCATAAGGTGGATTACAGATGATTACACCCTTTTCATTAAAGGGCTTCACATTTCTCATATCACAGACGCTGAATTTAATTTTATCATAAACTCCTGCTTTTTTTGCATTATTTTTAGCAAGCTCTACAGCCTTTGGATCAATATCGGATGCAAATATAACAGGTTCTATATCTTTATTTTCATTCTCTGTTGCTTCTTCCCTGATATCTTTCCAAAGCTGAGGTGAAATATGATTTTTCCAGGTTTCTGCTGCAAAATGACGTTTTTTCCCCGGAGCAATGTTAAGTGCATAAAGGGCAGCTTCTATCGGAATAGTTCCACTTCCACAAAAAGGGTCCATAAAAGGTCTGTCTCCTCGCCAAAAGCTCATATCTATCATAGCAAAAGCAAGTGTTTCACGCATAGAAGCTGACGTTGCCTGCGCACGATATCCCCTTTTATAAAGGTTGTCCCCTGACGTGTCAATATATACAGAAACTATATCCTTCATAATACCAAAATGTACCGAATACATAGCGCCATCTTCTTTAAACCACTCAATACCATACTTATCGGACAGCCGTGAAACTATTGCTTTCTTAATAATAGACTGACAATCAGGCACACTGTGAAGCTTTGATTTTAACGAATATCCTTTTACCGGGAAATTGCCGTCTTTTTCAATAAAACGTTCCCATTCTATATTTTTAATTCCTTCAAAAAGCATCTCAAAGCTGAGAGCTTTAAATTCTCCCAGCTTAATCATTACTCTTCCTGCACATCTTAAATTTATATTAGCTACACAAATTGCTTCCTCATCGCCTGTAAAACTAACGCGTCCGTCAATAACCTCTGTAGTCTCGTAACCTAAGTTTCTGACTTCATTGGCAACAATTGACTCTGTACCCAAAAGTGTAGGTATACTAAGTTCAAATAAACTCATTTTGCCTCCATATATAACACAAGAAACTAATTCATTTTAAAGAAATTCTTCGCCTGCTCCTTATCATCGTAAATTTGTTCTTTAAGGATTTCAAGATTTTCAAACTCTCTTTCCTGACGAATAAATGTTAAAAATTCAATCTTCACAAATTCGGAATACAAATCTGTATCCTCAATATCAAAAATATGCGCCTCTACTAAAGGCTTTTCTGACCCTACCGTAGGTTTGACTCCTACGTTTGCAATTGAGTAATATCTTCTGCCTTTTATATATACATAAACACAATAGACACCAAAGCGTGGCATTACCAGATTTTCTTCAGGATATATATTAACTGTAGGAAAACCTATAGTACGACCTATATGATTTCCGTGTTTAACAACTCCGGAGACTGAAAAATTTCTTCCGAGGAATTTGTTTGCCTTTTCAATTTCTCCACTCTCAATAAAAAATCTTATATGAGTACTTGAAACTAAAAAATCATCAAGCTCCATTAGCGGCATTACCACAACCTCGATGCCATAAGAATGACAAAGATTTACCATAACAGAGCTGTCGGAAGCCCCCCCGCATCCGAAAGTATAATGCTTTCCTATAACAACACAGCAAGCATCAAGCTTATCTTTGATTATATCTTTAACAAAAGATTCGGGAGACATTTTGAGAAAATCTTCATTAATGTTTTCAAACACAAGAATATCAACGCCAAGATTTTCTATCTGCTCTTTTTTCGTTTCATTATCCGTTATTAACTTATTGTTTTTTATGCTTTTATCAAAGGTATATACTACTGATTTGCAACCTTTTTCCTTTGAAACAGAAACTGCTTTTTCTATTAAGCTGCGATGTGCAATATGAACACCGTCAAAAAAACCTAAAGCAACAACTGTCTTTTCACCAAGTTGCTTTGATGTATAAAAAATTTCCATATACACTCCTATTTGAATTCTTCAGGAGAAATCAATATTTCATCAAAAGCCCCTGCTTTCCATTTTTCTTCAAACTCTTCTAATGTAAGACTGTCTTTTATATCAAAACGCCCGTTTTTTGTTCTTACAAGACCTTTCATATAAGCACCACAACCGGCTTTCTTGCCGATATCCTCACAAAGAGTCCTGATATATGTTCCTTTTGAGCAGGTAACAAGAACTGTAGCAAAAGGAAGCGAAACGTCTTCAATTTCTATATCAAAAATAGTAACTGTTCTCTCTTTTCTTTCAACTTCTATTCCTTGTCTTGCAAGCTCATACATTTTTTTACCATTAATTTTTATTGCAGAATACATAGGCGGAATCTGAGTGATTTCGCCAATAAAAGAGCTAATGATTTGTTTTGCCTCATCAACAGTTATCAAAACTTTATCTTCCGAAAGAATTTCTCCCTCTGAATCTCCTGTTGATGTAGTTTTTCCAAATTCAATAACTGCACGGTATTGCTTTGTTCCCTGCATTATAGTATCAGCAAGACGCGTGGATTCTCTGCCTATACAAATAGGCAGAACCCCTGTTGCCAAAGGGTCAAGGGTTCCTGTATGTCCTACTTTTTTAATTCCTGTAATTCTTCTTATAACCGCAACAACAAAAGCCGAGCTTTTGCCCATGGGTTTATTAATGTTCGCTACTCCTGTCATATTATAAAAATTCCTTTAATTTTTCCACCAAGTCATCACAAAGCTTGGTAACACTCATATCCGACACAAGTCCTGCAGCACGTACATGTCCGCCGCCTCCGTAGAGAGATGCAAGATATGAAGCATCCACATATTCATTTGTTCGTATGCTTGCCTTGGTTTTGTCCTTCCATTCTTTTATAACTATGCCTACTTCTACTCCCGATACACTTCTGGGAATTTCTATAAGACCCTCTGCATCTTCGTAAACAGCACCTGCTGATTCAAGCTGCTGTTTAGTTACCATAACAATTGCAACCTTTCCATTATGAAAAAGCTTCATACTATCAGTTGCCATCGCCTTAAGCTTAAGAGTTTTGATATCTTCGGTATCAAAAAGCTTTTTGCATATTTTAACATGGTCTGCACCTTTTTCAAGCAGGACAGACGCTGAAACCAATGTTTGAGGTGTTACGGAAGAATATTTAAAACAACCTGTATCCGAAACAATTGCCGCATAAATAAGGCTTGCAACATCTGAACTTAATTCAAAATCTCCCTGTGTTGCAAAACGGTAAATAATTTCTCCCGTAGAGCTTCCGTGAGGCTCGATATAATTATATTTTCCATAACCCGGATTTGAAACGTGATGGTCTATTACTACCGTTTTTTCAAATTCTCCGAAAAACTGTGTAAAATCACCGAGTCTGTGTAAATCACCACAATCAAGAGCAATCATAAGGTCATAATCCTTATTTTCATACTCTGTCAAATACTCTTTCTTCCCATAATCCACAAGGAACATAAGTCTTTCGGGAATTTTTTCATTGATGTATACATCGTTTTGTATCCCGATTGACTCCAAGAGGCAACTAAGTGCAAAGACAGAACCAATTGCATCACCATCAGGTGTTATATGAGTAAAAAGAGCAGCTCTTTTTGCTTTTTTTATTTCTGAGATGATGGTATTCATCATTTATCTCCCCTGTTTAAATCGTTTATCACTTCATTGATGTATGCACCGTAAGCAATAGAATCGTCTGCTACAAAAGTAATTTCCGGAGTATAACGCAGCTTCATTTTTGAACCTATTTCACGACGTACAAATCCAGCAGAGCTGTTAAGTCCTTTAATAGCTTCATCAGCAGTTTTTCCCATTACAGACACATATACCTTTGCGAATTTCATATCCTTTGTTACATGAACTGCAACTACAGATATTAAACACCCGTCAAGACGAGGGTCTTTTAAAGCTGGAATGATAAAAGATAATTCTCTTTTCATTTCCTCATCTATTTTTTGCTGTCTGAATTTTGCCATAATCTTTACCTTTCACAGTCGGCAGCAAAAACTGCCGACTGAACACATAATATTACTGTTTAATTTCTTCCATTATAAAGCTTTCTACAATATCGCCGTCCTTGATATCGTTGTAATTTTCAATACCGATACCACATTCGTAGCCACTTGCAACTTCCTTAACGTCGTCTTTAAATCTCTTAAGAGAAGAAAGAACACCTTCGTGAATTACAATACCATCACGTACGATACGAACCTGTGAATTTCTTGAAATCTTACCGTCAAGAACATATGAACCACCAATTGTACCGATGCTTGAAACCTTGAAGGTCTGTCTGATTTCGGCATGACCCTGTACAACTTCCTGGAACTTAGGATCAAGCATACCCTTCATAGCTGCTGTAATTTCTTCAATAGCATCGTAAATTACACGATATAACTTCATCTGTACTCCTGCTCTTTCAGCAGATGCAATAGCATTTGCATCAGGACGCACATTAAAGCCTACAATAATTGCATTTGAAGCAGATGCAAGCATAATATCAGATTCATTAACTGCACCTACTGCACCGTGAATTACACAAACCTTAACTTCTTCATTTGTAATCTTTTCAAGGGACTGCTTAACTGCTTCTACAGAACCCTGAACATCAGCCTTTACAATAATGTTAAGCTGTTTCATCTTACCCTGTTCAATCTGGTCAAACAGTGATTCGAGAGATGCTTTCTGTACGCTCTGTGCAGCTTCAATCTTCGCATTTGAAACTCTTTCGTCTACAACATCACGAGCTTTCTTTTCATCTTCAACAACGTAGAACATATCTCCACCATCGGGCACAGATGAAAGACCGAGAATTTCAACAGGTACAGAAGGGCCTGCTTCCTTTACACGTCTGCCTTTTTCGTCAATCATTGCACGAACTTTACCGAAAGCTGTTCCGGCAACAACTACATCACCAATCTTCAAGGTACCGTGCTGAACAAGAATTGTTGCAACAGAACCTCTTCCCTTATCAAGCTTGGATTCAATAACTGTACCTCTTGCTTTTCTGTCAGGGTTTGCTTTTAATTCCTTCATATCTGCAACAAGGTTAACCATTTCAAGAAGTTCTTTGATACCATCGCCTTTTTTAGCTGATACAGGAACACAGATTGTATCTCCGCCCCATTCCTCGGGAATTACTTCGTGTTCAGCAAGCTGCTGCTTAACTCTGTCGGGGTCAGCGGCTTCCTTATCCATTTTGTTAATTGCAACAATAATGCTTATTCCTGCTGCTTTTGCATGGTTGATTGATTCAATTGTCTGAGGCATGATACCGTCATCTGCCGCAACAACAAGTATTGCAATATCTGTTACCTGTGCACCACGGGCACGCATTGCAGTAAATGCTTCATGACCTGGTGTATCAAGAAATGTAATTTTTCTGTCGTTAACAGTAACCTGATAAGCACCTATATGCTGTGTAATACCACCTGCTTCGCCATCTGTTACATGAGTGTTTCTTATAGCATCAAGCAAGCTTGTTTTACCATGGTCAACGTGTCCCATTACTACAACTACAGGAGGTCTGTCTTTTAAGTCCTCATCATTATCTTCAATATCAAGAAGAAGTGAATCTTCAGCAGTTATAATAACTTCTTTTTTATATTTTGCACCAAATTCTTCAGCAATAATCGCTGCTGTATCAAAATCTATTATATCGCTTACAGATGCCATCTGTCCAAGACCCATAAGCTTCTTTATTACATCAACAGCTGTCTTTTTAAGACGTGATGCAAGTTCTCCTACTGAAATAGTTTCAGGAATCTGAATTTCAAGCTGAACAGGCTTTGGTATGTTCTTAGGCTTCTGCTGAAGCATCTGCTTCTGCATAGGCTTCTGGAACTTATTGCCTTTTTTGATTTTTTGCTTTGTCTGAACATTATCTCTCATTTTATCAGAAACAAGTTCTTCAAGCTTTTCAACCTTTTCCATACGGCTTACATCAATAGCTTCTGTTCTTGTATTGTAAACAACAGCTTCTTTTTCATGCTTAGGAGCATTATCTTCCTTGCCGCTTCCTTTGATTTCGATATACTCAGGTTTTTTCTTATCCTTTTCTTTCTTACCAGGTTCTCTTTTGAATTCTTTCTTTTCAGGTTTCTTTTCCTGATTCTTTTCAGGTGCTTTTGCTTCTTCCTTCTTTTCTTTTACAGGCTCTGCTTTAACAGGCTCAACATAACCATAACCCATCTGTGAATTAGGTATGTTAAACTCTCCGCCTTTATCATATTTCTGAGTAAGCACCTCAAAAACTATATCTAGCTGTTTTTCATCGAGAACTGTTGTGTATTTAACTGAAATACCGTATTTCTCAAGAATCGCTACAACATCTTTACTTGCAACTTCAAGACTTTTTGCGATTTCCTGTACTTTAATTTTCTGTAACATTACTATTCCCCGCTTCCTTTAAAATTACTTTAGCAAAGCTTTCATCGGTAATCCCTGCTACGGAACGAATTTCCTTGCCTGTCATTTTCCCAATAGTATCTTTATCGGCTATTTTAATTACCGGTACATTTGAATTTATAAATTGCTTTGCTGTACTTTCTTTTGCATCCTGAGCCAGAATGATAAGATGAATTTTATTGTTTTTCAGAGCTTTTAATACAAGTTCAGCTCCTGTTATTACCTTTCCTGCCCTTGTGGCAAGACCAAGCATTCTTAAAGATTTGTCAAGCATTATCAAACTCACTTTCAAGTTTATTTAAAAATTCTTCACTTATATTGCATTTTAACAGCGAATTGAATCTCTTTGTCTTTACTGCCTTAAAAAAACAGTCCTTAGAACAAATATATGCTCCTCTTCCGCCCGCTTTAAAGGTTTTATCTATAAACACACCATTTTCATTTTTAGTTATGCGAAGCATTTTTTCTTTAAGAATGTTTTTTCTGCATACAAAACACATTCTTACATTCACTTTATCATTCATCTGTTACTCCTAAAATTCAAGGCTTACATTTTCTTCAGGCTTAATATCAATTTTCCAGCCTGTAAGCTTTGCTGCAAGTCTTGCATTCTGACCTTCTTTTCCTATTGCAAGAGAAAGCTGAAAAGCAGGTACTAATACATTGCAAATATGTTCTTCTTCATTAACATCTATTGAAACAACCTTAGCAGGGCTGAGTGATGCTGAAATAAATTCAGCAGGGTCTTCGCTCCACTTAATTATATCAACCTTTTCGCCGCCGAGAGCATCAACAACAGCCTGAACTCTTGTGCCTCTCTGTCCTACACAAGAACCGATAGGGTCAATATTAGGATTCTGGGCATAAACTGCAATTTTTGTTCTGGAACCGGGTTCTCTGGCGATACCTTTGATTTCTACAGTTCCATCTGAAATTTCAGGAACTTCTGCTTCAAAAAGCTTACCTACGATACCTGAATTACTTCTTGAAACAATAATTTCAGGTCCGTAATTTCTCTTATTTACTTTTGCAATATAAAGCTTAATTTTATCTCCGGGATTAAAGTTTTCCCCTTCAATCTGTTCAGATGGAGGAATAACTGCTTCAAAATCCCCTACATCAACAATTATATTGTTTTTATCTATTCTTCTTACAACCCCTGTTGTAACAGTATTTTCTTTTTTACGGAATTCATTGTATAATTTACCGCTTTCTGCTTCACGAAGCTTCTGAAGAACAACCTGTTTTGCTGTCTGCGCAGCAATTCTTGAGAAAGGCTTCGGGTCAATTTCTTCCATAAATACATCCCCGACTTCATATTCAGGATTAATTTCCCTTGCTTCTTCAAGAGAACATTCCCCTGCATTAAAAGGCTCTTCGCAAACTGTAAATCTCTTATAAGCCTTTGACATACCGTTTTCTCTGTTTATACGCACTACAATGTCTGAATCCTTTAATTCAAGACTGCTTTTTTTGTATGCAATTGCAAGTGCTGTTTCAATTGCATTCATCATATACTCACGATCAATACCTTTTTCCTTTTCAAGCATATTAACCGCAGTAATAAGTTCCATATTATCCACGTTTCTTCCTCCTTAAAATTCAACGTATAATTTTACTTCTGCTATTAATTTATTTTCAATTTCAACAGTTTCTCCCTTTTCGGTTTCAACTGTTGTTAAATTCTCATCTCTGTCTTTTAATACACACACAAGATTTTTTTCACCGTTAAAAGGTGCAAAAAACTTAATATTAACACAACTGTCCTTAAATCTGTCAAAATCTCTTTGTTTTTTAAGCTTTCTCTCTATCCCCGGTGAAGATACTTCAAGATAGTAACTCTCACTTATGGGGTCAGCTTCATCAAGTACATCAGAAAGAGGTCTGGAAACTGCTTCACATTCATCAATGGAAATAGTTCCATCTTCCTTATCAATGAATACTCTTAAAAAATAGTCGGGACCTTCTTTTTTAAATTCTACATCATATATGAAAAGACCAAGATTTTCGGCGATTGGTGAAGCTAATTGTTCTACAATTTGCTCAGTTTTATTTGCCATGAACTTTTCTCCTTTCTTTAATGTTGATTCATCTCAATACAGACGAAAGAGTGGACTCTATGTCCACTCTTTCTGACCAACATTATCAAACTGTAGGTAGATTATACCATATATATTTGTAAAAATCAAGTGTTTTAGTAAAAATTTATGCATTTTTAAGACGTTTTATCCCTTATTTTAAAAAAATTTCAATTTACTATTGCATTTTTGAATTAAAAATGTTATAATGATTTGCGTTAAATGATATTTGGAGGTGAAATTATGCCTAATATTAAATCAGCTAAGAAGAGAGTTATGGTTGCAGAAATCAGACACGGTCGTAATCAGGCTGTTAAAACTAACTTAAAAACTTTCATAAAGAAGTTTGAAGCTGCTGTAAGAAAAGGTGATAAAGCTTTAAGCCAGGAACTTTTAAATACAACAGTTAAGAAGATTGATCAGGCTGTTGCTAAGGGTGTTCTTAAAAAGAATACTGCTGCAAGAAAGAAATCACAGCTTGCTAAAAGCTTTAATTCTATTGCCTAAGGTCTTTAAAAGGTTCGCACAGAGGCAGAATTGCTGCCTCTTTTTTGTGTACCTTGTTTTTATTTAGTTAACTATTTTTCTGCTTTGTATTGACTTTGATTTAAAAAAATTATACAATATACAATGGTGATAAAATGAGTTACAAATTTATATTTGTTGACGACGAAGAATTGCTTCGCAGAAATCTTCCTTATATGACAGACTGGAATGCCCTCGGTTTTGACTTTGCAGGGTCTTTTTCTACTGCAACCGAAGCTCTTAATTATATCCAGAACAATAAAATTGATTTAGTTTTATCCGATATACGACTTGGCGAAGAATCAGGACTTGAGCTTGCAGAAATACTTGATAACGAATTTCCTAACATTCTTGTAGTTTTAATAAGTGCATATAAAGAGTTTGAGTATGCAAAAAAAGCTATTGAATGTCATGTGTTCTCATACCTTACCAAGCCTACCTCTTACGATGATATCATAGAATTGTTTAATAATGCAAAAAAAGAGCTTGATTTACGTATCTACGGTCAGGAAATTTCACCGGTTGCAAGTAAGGAACATTCATCAAGCAAAAAATCAATAGAAAAAGCTATCAACTATATAAATGAACACTTTACAGAAGATATTACCCGTGAACATATTGCAAGCTATCTTGATATGAATCCGGAATATTTCAGCAGATATTTTAAAAAACATACAGGTAAAAAGATGGTTGATTATGTAAATGAGCTAAGAATCGGTTATGCTAAAAAACTCCTTGCTGAAACTAACATTAAAATATATGAAATATGTACTAAATGCTGTTATAAGAGTATGCACTATTTTCTTATGCTTTTTAAACAATATACAAATATGACCCCTAACGAATACAGGGCAATACATTTTAAAAACGAGGAAGAAGGCCGTGAGAATTAATCTTTTCAAGGAACGCAGCGAACTAAGATGGAATAAAATACTCCAAAGTTACTGGAAAACTCTTACTGTTACTTTTTTAATTCCATTTTTGCTTATTAACCTGCTGGTATCCGTTTACTACAGACATATTCTGGTAAATCAATCTATTTCAAATCAGCTTACTGCCCTTTACCAAAAACATTCATTACTTGACAATGTTGCACATGAAGCTGAAATTATATATTCACAGCTGTCCGCAAATGATACGGTCAGTGATTTTTTTGCGTTCAAAAATGCAAACGATACCAAGGATTACTATTTTGATGGTCTCGGAGATGTTATCAAAAATATAACTGTCCTGAGTTCAAACCTCGATTCAATCTATTTATATAACGAATCTGCCGATTATGTCTTCTCCTCAAGAACACCAGGCAAAATTTCAACTTTTTTTGATAATGAATGGTATAATCTTTATAAAGAAAAAAAACTTAGCTTTGTAACCTCGAGAATTTTTGACAACAAGCTTCTTATAACATACTGCTTTGCAGTAAACGCAAATTCACCTGAAATGGGATTTATTGTTGTTAATTTTAATATGATAGACCTTTTTTCATTTTCTGTTTCGGAAGATGTGCACAATGTAAAGCTTTTGGATGAAAATGGTTTTACTTTTGAAAGAATTGATAATTCTATACAAAAAACTTCAAATAATACTATAGTCCGTTTTATAGACAATTCCCAAAAGAGCGGAAGCTATACAACGCTATCAACTGCAGGTACATATTTAAAATCTACAGACGGTATTTTTACATTGTTTATCGAAAAGGAAAGCATTTTTGAAGACAATGAATATTTTACATTACTAATTTTATTAATGTCAATTATCCTGCTGGCAGTTTTTCTGTCCTTTATTCTTGCATATATGCTTTCATCAAAGCTTTATAATTACATTGCAGACATTGCTCTTTCCACTGATGCTACAGGTAATATAGAAGAAAGAGATGCACTTACAAGTGTAATCACAAAAATTGCTGCCAATTCTTTAAGTTCAAAAGAAGCTGATACAGAGCTTGCTGAAAAGGTTTCTCTGCTGCGGCAAAGTCAGACTATTGCTCTGCAAACTCAAATAACCCCTCATTTCCTGTACAATACACTTCAGGCAATTAATTTTACTACACTTAAGCTTTGTAACGGAGATAACGATGCATCCCGTATGATAGTTCTTTTCTCAGAGCTTCTGCATGCGGCACTTGATACCAAAGAATACCTTGTTCCTTTAAAAACGGAAATTGAATACGTAAAACAATATCTTAAAATCCAGCAGTACAAATATGGTGATAAGTTCAGCTTCATCTTAGACCTTGATGAAAATACTGATAATATAACCGTTGTAAAGCTTATGCTTCAACCTATAGTGGAAAACGCAATACATCACGGAATTTTGCCATCAAAAAGAAAATGCAGGATTATACTGTCTGCTATAACAACATCCGAAAAATTCATAATTAAAGTTTCAAATGACGGAGTAAGTATTCCTGCAGATAAAGTGCTTGAAATTAATTCTATGCTGGAAAATTCAAAAGAAATTTCACAAACAAATCATATAGGGCTTTCAAATGTAAATCAAAGAATTAAGCTTATCTTCGGAGACAGCTACGGTTGCAGAATTCACTCAACTGATTCTCTTACCACAATAACAGTTACTTTGCCTTTGAACAATTAAGCATTGCTTAGGGAGATTAATATGGAACTTATATTTAAAATTTTTATCAAAAACAAGGATGATTTAAAAAATCCAAAGGTACGTGCTTCTTATGAGACATTCGGAAGTGTTACCGGAATTGTTATGAATTTTATACTTTTTATGATTAAATTACTCGCAGGTATTATTTCCGGCTCTGTAAGTATTATGGCAGACGCTGTTAATAACTTATCGGACGCAGGCTCATCTGTAATAACACTTATAGGATTCAGGCTTTCAAAAAAGCCAGCAAGCAAAACCCATCCCTTTGGACATGGAAGAATTGAATACCTGAGTGCAGTATTTGTTTCACTTATTATTATTTTAATGGGATTCGAACTTTTTAAATCTGCCCTTGCCAAAATCATTAATCCTGAAAGTATTTATGCTGATTTTGCGTCTGTTCTTATTATGGTACTTGCAATACTTGCAAAAGGATTTATGTTCTTCTTTTACAATAAGATAGCAAAAAAAATCAATTCAGATTCCCTTAAAGCTGCTGCCAAAGACTCTTTGAGCGATTGTATTGCAACAGGTGCTGTTATTATTGGATTATTTATCTTTATCCTTTTTGATATTAATATCGATGCATATCTAGGTCTTGGTGTATCATTATTTATTCTTTACACAGGAATAACTGCAGTTAAAGATTCACTTTCCCCACTGCTTGGAGAACCACCATCAAAAGAAATGGTTGAAGAAATTGAAAAAATTGTTATGGGACACGATGAAGTTTGTGGTATTCACGATTTAATTATTCACAACTACGGACCTGATAAATATATAATAACTCTTCACGCAGAAGTTCCTGCTTCAGGTGATATTCTCCTGCTTCACGATAAAATTGACCATATTGAACGAGAGCTGGGAGAAAAGCTTGGCTGTATAGCAACCATACATATGGATCCTGTTGAAACTGACAATGAGTTGGTAAATGAGATTAAAGAATTTGCAGCATCTGTAATCAAAAGCATTGATTCTTCCCTCTCATTCCACGATTTCCGTATAGTTACAGGTAATACACATACAAATCTTATCTTTGACCTTATAATTCCCCATAATTATAAAATGAGCGAAGACGACTTGCAGCAGCTTGTAGCCTACGAAATTCACAGAAGAAACACACATTACTATGCAGTGATACAGGTAGAACAATCTTACATATAAAAGAGGGTGTAGCAAAATGCACAGACCACACAAGGCAAAAGAAAGGCTTAACAAAGCCTTTGAATTCGGCTTTGTTAGCTCAGTTTCCTATAGCATCGAAAAGCGTACTTTGCTTTTCGCCAATGCTATGGATACGAGGAATGCCCAAGAAAACAAGTTTTAAACGAAGTTTGATTGGATGCATTCTACCGTTGTCCAATCTGCACTATTTTCCGTCCACCCCAAAGGAGCTGTAGCAAAACGAAATCCGTTTTGCTACAGCTCCTTTTATATATTAATTGTCTATTTTGATTTTTTGTCAGGTCTCTTGATTTTGTTCCATTCCTGATACGCTTCTTCTTTATCCTTTGTAGTTAAGTTAACATCAAAGTTTTCCTCGTCCTTTAAAAGAACTATTGAATATGTACCGTTGTCGTAACGAAATTCATATTTTTTACCTTCAACCTCACAGCTGCCTAATGTAAACTTGGTAATATTATGCTCATTGTTATTTTGATTATTATTTCTGTGATGGTTGTTTCGTCCTGAATGATTGTTACGGTGATTTCTCTGGGAGTTTGATTTCCCATTAGAGTTATTTGCATTTTTATTGTTTTCTGCCATTTTACTATCCTCATCATATAAATTTAACTGACATAATTATATCAGTTTTAAACTGCAATGTCAAATCAAGAATTAAATTCATAAATTTTCACATCAATCAGCTTTTTACAATCGCACTTTCCTGAATTTATTTTTTCAAGCATCGCATCAACTGCAACACATGAGAGAGTGTCTCCTTCCATTCCTACACTCACAATATCAAAAGGAAACTTGTAATTGATATTTACTGCATCAAAACTTACCATAGGAATATTGATACTGTCATATTTTTGCTTAAGCTTTGCTTTGATTTCAAAAGCTACAAAATCCGAAAAAGCAATTATTGAGTCAAAATCATTAATTTTCTTCAAGGTTTCATCAATTTTATTTTCAGTATCTCCGCATATTGGATTGAGTTCTGCAAACCTTGTTTCAGGTATATCAATTCCGTTTTCATCGAAAACATCTTTTATTCCTCTGAACCTTTCAACACTTGAACATATATGCTTATATGCACCGAAATATATAATACTTTTATAGCCTTTGCTGAGAAGATATTCTCCTGCAATTCTTCCACCTTTATAATCATCTGCACAAACATAATCCGTTTCATAATCCGTAAAATATCTGCAGATAAGTATGTAAGGAATCTGAAGTTTATCTAAAAATTCAACGTTTCGTGTGCTTTTCTGACAAGGACATAAAAATATTCCGTCAACTTGTTTGCTGCAAGCAGAAACAATAGCTTCATATTCCGTTTCTTCATCCTCGTTTGTGTTAAGAATAAAAACAGAATAATTGAATTCTCTTATTTTCATTTCTATCATTTTTACCTGCTGGGCTATATACGGATTGGAAATGTCAGGAACGATAACTGCTACCGTATGGGTTTTTCCCGAACGAAGAGAAACTGCAGCACTGTTTGAAATATACCCCATTTCCCTTGCAGCCTTCAAAACCTTATTCTTTGTCTCTTCAGATATATCGTCAATCCCATTTAATACATGGGATACAGTTCCTATCGTTACTCCTAATTTGTTTGCAATATCTTTAAGTGTTACCTTCTTCATTTTTCACCTCATAAATTCACTATAAATTATAGTACACAATTTCCGTAAATTTGTCAATGTTTTTGTTGACAAAACTGTTTGTTTATGCTACTATAACCTTATAGTTGCTATAAGGTTATAGTAGCGTTTTAAAGATTGGAGTGAATACAATGGAAAACAAAAAATTAACCTTTGCTTTGTTTTTTGGTAACCGAGGCTTCTTCCCCGGAGAATTAATTTCTTCAGCAAGAGATGATATGGTAAAAGCTATGGAAAGAAATGGCTTTAACTATATTATTATGGATGCCTCTCTTACACGCTTTGGAGCAGTAGAAACTATTGAAGAAGGAAAGCTTTACAGTAATTTTCTTAAAGAAAATCAGGGAAAATTTGACGGAATTATCCTTTCTTTACCTAATTTCGGCGATGAAAACGGAGCATCAGTTGCATTAAAGGATGCAAATGTTCCTATACTGGTTCAGGCATATCCTGACGAAAAAGGACTGATGGACTTTTCACACCGACGTGATTCTTTATGTGGTAAAATTGCTATGTGCAATGTTCTTCGTCAATGCAAAATAAAATACACACTTACAAAGGATGCTACTGTTTCTCCAAACAGCACCGACTTTGATGAAGACCTTAGAAATTTTGCTGCAATTTGCCGAGTTGTACGCAAGCTTAAAAGTTTTAATATCGGTGCAATCGGTGCAAGAACAACTGCATTTAAAACTGTCCGTATTGACGAAATTGCTATGCAGAACAAAAATATAAATGTAGAAACCATTGACCTGAGTGTTGTTTTTGATATGATGGATAATGTTGATTTAAAAGAACTTGAAGCAAAGAAAACATATTACAGCAATCTCTCTGACTTTGGTACATATCCTCCCGAAAAACTTGAAAACATATCCCGTTTTGGTGTCGTTATGGATACGCTCATTAAGGACTACAATTTACACGCAGTAGGCATCCGTTGCTGGAATGAGTTCGAAACCAAATACAAAATCGCTCCTTGTCTTGTATTAAGCGATTTAAATGAAAGAGGAATCCCTGCAGCCTGTGAGCTTGATATTAACAATGCAATTATGATGTATGCTCTCCAGGAGGCATCTGAAAATCCTGTTATGCTTCTTGATGCTAACAACAATTATCACGAAGAAAAGGATAAAATGATACTTTTCCACTGTTCTGCAATACCAAAATCTTTCTTTAAAGGAAAAACAAAAATCGCAGAACATCTTATGTTCAAAAAATCCTTTGGCGAAGGCACGGGTGTAGGTATCGTTAACGGAGAAATTTCCACAGGCGACGTTACCATAGGAAGCTTCAAAACGGAAGATGGCAAGCTTTGTGCATTTACATCAGAAATGACTCTTACCGATGACGAAATAGAAGAAAGCTTCTTCGGTTGTGGTGTTGTTGCAAAATCACAATCAACTCAGGATGTTTTGAAATATATGTTTGAAAACGGATACAGACACCATGTTGCTATTGCCAAGGGCTCTTGGGCACCTGCTGTTAAAGAAGCAATGGAAAAATACCTCGGTTACGATGCCGATATTATTTAATTAAAGGAGAGAAAAAAAGATGAATAAACTTGGAATTTTTATGAATTTCTGGGAGAAAAACTGGGATGCAGACCACAAAAAGTATATTAAAAAGGCTGCAGAAATCGGATATGATGTTTTAGAATTTCAGGCTCAGCCACTTCTTGAAATGTCAGATGAAAAAATACGTTCTTTAAAAGCTCTTGCCGACGAGATGGGAATAGAGCTTACCTACAGTCTCGGTCTTGACAGAAACTACGATGTGTCTTCTCTTGATGAAAATGTAAGAAAAGGCGGAGTTACATACTTACAGAACATTATAAGAAAAATGCACGTTGGAGGAGGAACACTTCTTTCAGGAGTTAGCTATGCAGGTTGGGGTACTCCTGATAATTTTCTCGGCGATAAACGGCCCTATTGGGAACAGAGTATAAAAAGCATGAAAGAAATTATAAAGGTTGCAGAAGACTGTGGTGTTACCTACTGTGTTGAAGCTGTAAACCGTTTTGAAACCTGTCTTATAAATACAGCAAAAGAAGCTCTTGATTATGTATCGGAAATTGACAGCAAAAATATAGGTGTATTGCTCGATACATACCATATGAACATAGAAGAAGCGTCAATCGGCGATGCAATCCGTCTTGTTGGCGACAAGCTTACAAGCTTCCACACAGGCGAAAACAACCGTACCGCTCCTGGAAAAGGACACCTTAACTGGGATGAAATATTCTCCGCATTATCCGAAATCGGATATAAAAACCGCATTGTATGTGAACCTTTTGTAATGCAGGGCGGAGAAGTAGGAAGAGACATTCATGTATACAGAGACCTTATTGATAATCCTACCGAAGAAAGAATTGACCAGGAAGCAGCATATATTCTTGAATTTGAAAGAAATATGCTCAAAAAATGGAATATGGCATAATAAACACAGAAAACGTGTTTATTATACGCTCCGCGAGGATTTAATAAGTGCGTACGAAATTTTCCTCACTATGTTCGGAAACGTACATGCACAATTATACCAAATTCCTTTGGAATTATGGTATAATAATTACGTTAATGATTAAAACCTACGGTTTTTAATTATGTAATCATTGTACCGACTTGAAGCAAACCGATTGCGGTTTGCACTTATGGTATAATAATACACTTATTATCTTGAAAATTTTTTACATCGAGATTATAATATAGCTAACGGAGGTATTGACGTGAAAAATCACGTTAATTGATTAAAAAAGCCCGTGCGATATTTTTGCCAAAAGCAAAACGCACATGGGCAAAATATCCATTTAACGCCTTATCTGCCTACGATATGGTGTTAAGATTTTCCTTTACTATTTGTAGGCAGAAAGGCTATGGATATTATTATGGGAAAAGATTTTGTTTTTGGAATATGTGCCGACGTTCATCACGGACTTTGGGGCGTGGATGAAAGTTGGAGAATGGAAAAATTCGTTAATGAAGCAAAAGAAAGAAATGCAGATTTTATTATACAGTTAGGCGATTTTATTTGCCCTGATGAACTTGGCAAAAAAATGCTTGACGTATGGAACAGCTTTGACGGTGGAAAATACCACGTTCTTGGCAATCACGATACTGAATTTGGTGGAAAAGAAATTATGATGGCCTTTCAGGGACAAAAAGAGAAATATTACAGTTTTGACCGCGGTGATTTTCATTTTGTTGTTCTTGATACAAACTACACAAAAATCAACGGTGAATATGTTGATTACAAAGATAAAGACCACAGCGGAGCAAACTTCAGTTGTTATATACCGCCCTTTGAACTTGAATGGCTTGAAGAAGATTTAAACAAAACCGATAAACGCACATTCATATTTACTCACGCAACACTTGCACTTGGCGAATGGACAATCTACAATTGGGTAGCTTTTATGAATGTATTATGGCGTGTAAATGAAAAAGCAGGCTATAATAAAGTAACAATGTGCTTTTCAGGACATGACCATGCTGATGGGTATCTTTTTAAAGGCGGAGTTCATTATGTAATGGTAAATTCTATGTCCAAAAAAATAATCGGAATGGATTACACAATGAAATCAAGTGCTACTCCATACATAGAGAAAAACTGTGAAGATATTTATAAAGCACATGTAATGCCTTTTAAAGACCCACTTTATATGTTTGTAAAAATTAAAGAGAACGGTCTTATTCAAATGATTGGAAAACAGTCCGAATGGGACGGTGTTTCACCTACTGAAGCACATTGGGACCATTTTGCATCACCTGAGATTGCATACAGGGAGGTATGGGCGAATGGCATGTGCGAATTATAATCTTAAATTAAATGACGGTTGGAAATTTCATTTGGGAAATTTCCAACCTAAAAAAAATATGCCTATAGCTATGTTTCATTTATCTTCAGAAGCCGGGGGTGCCTTATTGGAATTTGAAGATTTTGAAAAAGAAGAATTATGGAAAGAGATACCTGTCCCCCACGACTGGATGACAGAGTTAAAGTTTAACAAAAACTACGATGCAGCAGGTGGATATAAAAAAAGAACTGTAGGATGGTACATAAATAAATTTACTTTAGGTAAAGAAAATATTGAAGATGCGAAGCTGATTTTTGACGGAGTTATGGGAAAAACTACCGTTTATGTAAATGGCATTATAGCTTGTCGTAATTTCAGCGGATATAATCGTTTCTCCTGTGAAATAGGAGACTATCTCCTCCCCAATTCAGAAAATGAAATTGCACTTTTTGTAGATGCAACCCGTTGGGAGGGCTGGTGGTATGAGGGTGCAGGCCTTTACAGAAAAGCATATATCTGCTTCCGTGAAAAATCACATTTTGATACAGATAAATTCTTTGTAAGAGGAATAAAACACAACGAAGAATGGAAAATCAACGTTGATTTTGATGTTGTAAACAAAAACGATGATTTATCAGTAGATTTATCTCTTTACAATTCAGATGAGACTTTAGTGTTTAACAAGAGTGTTTCTGTTTTTGACAATAACGCACAGTTAAATGTTGAAAATCCTATTTTGTGGAGTTGCAACTCCCCTTATCTCTATAAGCTTGTTTGTACACTTAAAAGAAACAACAAAGTTATTGACACTTTAAATGCATCTGTAGGTTTAAGAAAAATTGAGTGGATTGCCGATAAAGGAATGTATTTAAACGGAGAACACTGCAAAGTTAAAGGCATTTGTATCCACCAGGATCACGCAGGTGTTGGTATTGCAGTAACAAAAGAGCTTATTGACTACAGATTATCTGTATTAAAAGATTTGGGAGTTAATGCCATACGCTGTGCTCATAATGCCCCTGACGAGGCACTACTGGAAGCTTGCGACAAGTTAGGTATTCTTGTTATGAGTGAAAACAGACATTTCGGTGTGTCGGAAGATATTTTTCATCAGCTCGATAGCATGGTAAAGGTTTCAAGAAACCACCCATGTGTTTTCCTTTATTCATTGTTTAATGAAGAACCATGGCAATCTGAAAAACGAGGACAACGAATTGCTGAAAAAATGCGTGCAAGAATTTTAACCCTTGACAATACCCGAGCAATTACAGGTGCTCAAAATGGTGGAACTACCGAAAAGGAAAATGCATCCTGTGCACTTGATGTAATCGGTATTAACTACTTTATAAAAGACTATGAGCAAACACATAAAAATTCTCCTCACAAGCTGATTTTAGGTACAGAAAATTGTCCTACAAACGCTACAAGAGGCGAATATAAAACCTCCAGAGAAAAACAAATTTTTGATAACTATGGCGAGGAGCATGAAGAATTTACAGAATCCTTAGAAGAAACCATGATAAATATGTTTTCAAAAGAATATGTTGCAGGCTGCTTTGCATGGAGTGGTTTTGACTATAGAGGAGAACCTACCCCATTTGGATGGCCAAGTGTTGTTTCCCATTGGGGCTTTACAGATTACTGTGGTTTTAAAAAAGACACAGCATACCTTCTTTCTGCCTGGTATAAAGATGAATTGATTGCTCATCTTATTCCAAAAAAGAATTTGAAAAAAAGTGAAAAGGTTCGCGTATGTGTATATACAAATGCAGATTTTGCAGAGCTTTTTGAAGACGATAAATCTTTAGGAAAAATTCCTGTTAAAAACAGACGTGCTCAGTGGGACATAATTTCTAAAGGAAAAAATCTGAAAGTTTGTGCAGAAAAAGGAATTTACAAGGTATATGACGAAATAAAAATATCAGGAAAAGAAGCTGATATTGTTTTAAATGATATATCCTTTGAAAACAGCGATATTCATATTATCAATATGGAAGTAACAGATAAAAACGCTACTTTTATTCCATCATATTGTGGCAAAGTTACTTTAAGTGTTGAAAACGGGGAAATACTTGGTCTTGGCAACGGAAACCCGAACTCACATCATAATGAAAAAGGAAATTCAATTAATTTTTTCAACGGAAAGGCTCAGGCAATAATAAAGTCAAAAGGCGGAAAAATTACTGCTGAATGTAAAAACTTACCTGCAGTTACTTTGAATTTAAAGGGTGATTAAATGAAAGCTGATATTACTGTAAATAAAAAATTTACAATCGGAAATATTGATAAACGATTATATGGCTCCTTTATAGAACACATCGGCAGAGTTGTTTATGAAGGAATTTATGAACCGGAACATACATCTTCAAACCAAGACGGTTTCAGAGAAGACGTTATCTCTTTGGTAAAACAGCTTGGTGTAAGTGCTGTAAGATATCCGGGTGGTAATTTTGTTTCTTCCTATAACTGGGAGGACGGAATTGGTGATAAAAGCAAAAGACCTAAAAAAATCAACTCATCCTGGAATTCAATAGAAACAAATCAGGTTGGAATTGATGATTTTTCAAAGTGGGCAAAAGACACAAATACCGAAATAATGATGGCAGTTAATCTCGGTACAAGAGGTGCTCAGGATGCACAGAATTTGTTGGAATACTGCAATCTTGACACCGATACCTATTACGCAAATCTGCGTCGTCAAAACGGTTTTGAAAAACCCTTCGGTATAAAATTGTGGTGTCTTGGAAACGAAATGGGTGGTCTCGGACAAATTGGAAGAAAAACTGCTGAAGATTACGGAAAGCTTGCTTTGGAAACTGCCAAGCATATGAGACGAATTGACCCGTCAATTGAACTTTGCGCCAGTGGAAGCAGTCATATTAATATGCCCGATTTCGGCAAATGGGATTATACTGTTCTTGATTATACATATGATTTTGTTGACTATATTTCTGTTCATCAGTATTATAGTAATTCTACAGTAACTGAGGACTATCTCGCAAGAGGAGAAGACCTTGACAGTTACATAAAATCAATCGTCGCTATATGTGATGCAGTTAAAGCAAAAAAACACTCACAAAAAACTATCAATATAGCTTTCGATGAGTGGAACGTATGGACAGACGGAGTGCTCGGAAATATACCGGAATTTGAAACAGCTCCTCATATCGGAGAAATGGCTTACAGTCTTAAAGACGCTTTGGTAGTAGGTACAATGCTTATGACACTTCAAAACAACTGTAACCGTGTAAAAATTGCGTGTCTTGCTCAGCTTGTCAATGCTATTGCACCTATTATGACAGAAAAAAACGGAAAAGCATGGGTCCAGACAATTTTTTACCCCTTTATGCTTGCATCCCGTTTTGGACAAGGTACTGTGCTTCAACAGAGTTTAAACTGTGAAACCTACTCAACTGAAAAACATAAAAATATTCCGTATGTTGCATCTTCAGTAGTTTATAACGAAACTGCAAAGGAAATTTATGTTTTTGCAGTAAATCGTTCTATGACAGAAGATATTGAGCTTAAAATGGATTTTGAAAATTTCGGAAATTGTACATTAACGGAACATATCCGGCTTTATTCAGATAATCCTGACGCAGTAAACACAAAAGATAACGAGGCTGTAAAACCTCAAAAAGTTGTTTCGGATAAAACTGTGCTTAAAAAACATTCCTGGAATTTATTAAAATATACATATTAAGGAGCAGAATATGAAAATCATTGCAGATACACATACTCATACATTAATGTCTACACATGCATATTCAACCATAATTGAGAATATTGCCGAAGCAAAGAAAAAAGGATTGAAATTTATAGCAATTACCGACCATACAGGACAAATGCCCGGCTCCCCTGATCCTACTTACTTTACTTGTATGTGGTCAGGTCTGCCCGAACAGTATGACGGTGTCTATATATTAAAAGGCTGTGAAACCAACATCATTGATGAAAACGGTACTGTAGATATATCCTGGGGAGTTCTTGATACCCTTGAATGGGTAATCGCATCCATTCATTCTTATATCACAAAACCCTTTGATTTTGACACCCACACAAATATATGGACAAACATAGCTAAAAATCCTCATATTGATGTGATAGGCCACTGCGGTGAAGAAAAATTCGCCTTTGATTATGAAAAGGTTGTTCCCCTCTTTGCCGAATATGGAAAAGTTGTGGAAATTAACGCATCATCTTTCAGAACAAGACCAACCTGTAAGGATAATTGTATGAAAATTGCGCATCTGTGCGTAAAACATAATGTTCCTTTAGTAGTATCCTCTGATGCTCATTTTGCGTCAGAAGTAGGTAATTTTGACCTGGCTGTTCAACATCTTACAGATGCAGGAATTCCCGAAAGTGCAATTCTCAACGCAGATGCACACCGATTTGCCAAATACCTTACCAAAAAAACAGGCAGACAATTTAATTTATAAAAAAGGAAATGTAAAAACGTCAAAAGGCTCGAATTAGGAAACAGACCGCTGTTGTCAAAAATGACAATGGCGGTCTCCTGCATATATATTATATTTTTCCAATACTTCAATAATATTCTCTACAACATCAAAATCTTCCACTATTTCCTGATTTATAATAATTTCCCTTATTTCTGCCAAAGCTTTTACAGCTAATGAGTTTACAGAACGCTCAACATCAATCTCAGCATTGGCGAGTGCTGAATACACAGAATCTGATATTTTGTCCATTATTGATTCTCTTAATAATTCAAGTTTTATATTCATCTTCAATCCTCCCTATATAAAAAAGTGTGCTCCAATCATGGAACACACCCAAAAAGTGCAATCCCTCGATTGTTGCTACACAATGCTCTACCTATTTTCCACAGAGAATAGTAAAGAGAGAAAACACCTTTTTGCAAAGGATATTTTCCCTGTGAATAATAGATTATATGCATTTGTGTAGCATAAAGTATTATATCATAATTTATTCAATCATACAAGTCTTTTTTATTAAATATAAAAAAGTGTGCAACCGAAGCTGCACACCGAAAAACGCAAACTCCGATTGTTGTCACACAAACTCAAACAAATGGAATTACATTACACATTCACCGAGTGGAATTTGCACTTTTACCAAATTCAAAAAGTGAATATGTAAAAAAAGCACAACGCACCCATTGAGATATAATAATTCCATATTAAATTTTGAGTTTATGTGACGTATAGTATTATACCACCAAATGCAAATAAATGCAATAAAAATATCTTTTTTACATATTACATAGAATATTTTATAAAACTGACACTTGTCAACCAACACTTTTGCATAAAGTTTTCCCAAAAACAGTTGACAAAACAGATTATATTCAGTATAATGGACATAGAAAAAAGGCAGTCCATCGAACGACTCGCCAAAATCAGAAACTAAAATTAGTCGCTACATTTGACGGTGTGGGCGACTAATTTGCTTTTATATCGAAAATTATCAAAAAGATAATTGTAAAAAACAATATTCTTAATAACATTTTTTCCATAAAGCGATCACCCCCTTTCCATTATGTAATGGGGTTTGGGGCGAGCCGTCCATGTAATGTTCATTCCCGAACTGCCTATCGGATTTCTCCAACAAAGATATTATACAACATATTTTATATTATTTCAACATCTTTTTACAAAACTCCAATGTTTTTTTATAAAAAAGAACAAGAGCTTTATAAAACTTTTGACAGTATATATAAAAGCTTTAATATTGTTTATAATGCTTGCAAATTTTCAACACCATAAACTATAATACATAAAAATGGACATATTTGCTCAATACAATTCAATTTTTCCGCGAGATTTCAATAAAAAGTTCGTTTCACAG
>JAZNWH010000090.1:0-16199 GCA_045593265.1 Clostridia bacterium
AGGATGAGCTAAACGATGACGTGATAGACACAACTGTCGAGGAACATCAGATGATGCAAGAGGAGATGGACGAGGATATGTATGAAGACCAAGGTCTCGGAGGAATGTCAATGTGATATGGGAGGTGAAACAGAATTGACATTCAAGGATATGCAGATGATGTTTCCTGAATATCCTGATGCACTTGATGCAAAGCAAGTGTGCGAGATGCTCGGCACATCTACAAAGACTCTTTACAAGATGATAGACGAAGGTCATATCACACCTGTAAAGGTTGGCAGAAAGTATGTATTTGCCAAGGTAAAAATTGTTGAATTTTTATTAGGCAAATAGCTGGATATATTCAAAATTGTGTGGTATAGTGTGTTGCTGACAAGCGGTACACTATACCACGAAAGGAGAGATAATATGATAAAAGTAACAGGTAATATACAAACAAAATACGGTAAGCTATATGCACTTTTAAACTACAAGGACGAAAACGGTAAACGAAAGGTTAAGTGGATATCAACAGGACTTGCAGAAAAGGACAACAAGCGAAAGGCACAAAGAATGCTTCCCGAAATCATACTGAAGTTCCAAGAAGAGCTTGAAGCACAAAATGAAAAGGGTTCGGACAAGCAGGATTTCATACAGTTTCTGTATGACTACTTAAAAATCGCAAGGCATAATGTGACGCAAACCACCTATATGCATTACAAAAGGATGGTTGACGGACGGATTAAAGCATTTTTCGAACCGCTGAAATTAAAGATTGACGAAGTGACGGCAACCATATAAATAAATTATGTGAAAGCATAATATTAGACGGATGCAAGACAAACACTGCAATCAGATACAGGGGACTCATTATGGTAGCCTTTGAGTATGCTTTCAAAAATGATATGGTAATTGCAAACCCCTGTGCGAAATCCGAAAGACCAAAGAAGAATGCCTATTATGCAGGATTTTACTCAAAGGAAGAGCTGAATCAACTCTTGAAAGTGGCGAAAGATGATCAGCTTTATGTTCCAATAACCCTTGCCGCATATTACGGCTTACGACGGAGCGAGGTAATTGGTGTAAAGTGGAGCAACATAGATTTCGATGCAAAGCGAATCAATATATGGCATAAGGTAATGCAAGAGGAAATGGAAGAGGGTGGCACTCAGATTGTGGGCTATGACACAATGAAAAATAAGTCAAGCCGAAGAACAATGCCTCTCATACCTGCGGTAGAGAAAATTCTTCTTGAACACAAGGCGAAACAAGAGGAATATATGAAATTGTTCGGCAACTCATACTCAAAGGAGTATAAGGATTATGTGTGCGTGGACCCCCTCGGCGGAATAATAAAGCCGAACTTCGTTACAGAACACTTCAGACATCTTTTAGAAGAGCATGGTTTAAAAAGGATTAGATTCCATGACCTAAGGCACACATGTGCTTCGCTTCTCTTGGCAAACGGCATATCTATGAAGCAAATACAAGACTGGCTTGGACATTCAGACTTCTCAACAACAGCAAACATCTATGCCCACCTAGAATACGATACCAAACTGCAGTCGGCAGAAATGATGGCGAAGGTGATTGGAAATGAAGATTAACGGTCATACATACGGAGAATTTATTAGCATGGACAATGTCCGTATAGAATTGCATATGTCAAAGCGGCGATTGGCATATCTTCTGCAGAACGGATACATTCCATGTGAGATTCGGAACTCAGCAACTTGGAGGTACAAAATACGCACCAAAGATGTGGTTGCATACATCAAAAGCGGAATATCACCTGATATTCCGCCCGGTGTGTTCAAAAGAAAACCGCAAGCAGAGGTGGAAAGAATTAAGTTTAATAAGAAAAAATTGAAAGAATCGTTTAAAGAGAGAATGAGCGAATATCCCGATGCCCTGACCTATGATGATGTAGCAAAGATAACCGGTCGTGCAAGAGGTTGTGTTTGCAAATGGACATCATCAGGAAAACTTAAAGTGGTGAAACTCAACAGCAATGTAAGTATCGTGCCAAAACAATGGCTCCTCGAATTTATGCTTACAGATGATTTTATATATAACTACCCCAAGGATAGCAAGTTGAAACCTATACTCAACCAAGCAATCATTAGGAAGTGACTGTTTGGTTAATTGACAAATTCGCTAAAAATACTACCAAATACCACGAAATATAATGAAAACTATTGAAAATTGAAATATATAGTGTTATAATATATGATGTATTTTTGTAAATAAAATTCGAGGTGAGATTTATGTCAGAAATATTGCTGGACAATTGGATTGGAATCGAAGAAGCAGCTAACTATTTAGGTGTTACAAAAGAGACTATCCGTAATTGGATTAAAAAGACCGACATCCCTGCCCACAAGATAGGGAAGCTGTGGAAATTTAAAATTTCTGAGCTTGATGTTTGGGTAAAAAGTGGAAAAAGTGCAATTTGAAGAACAGCAATGATATGATAAGATTTTTTTCTTAAAGAAAAAAGGTGAAAAGATGTTATTAGATGATGAATTATTAATTCAAAATTTAAATAAAGGTGAAGAATTTTGGAGTTTTCAAAAAGACTGTGAACGTGATTATGTTCATGGTATTTTTGCATACCCTGCAATGATGGTTCCTCAAATGCAACGAGAAATTATTAAGGTTTTTAAGGATCTAGCACCCAATGATAAAATGATATTGTTTGATCCTTTTATGGGATCTGGGACTATTATGGTGGAAGGGATGTTGCAAGGTGCAGATATTTTGGGTATTGATATAAATCCGCTTGCATATTTGGTTTCTAAAGTTAAAACTACAATATACTCATTAGAAGGGCTAAGCAGAGCAATAAAAATGTTGAAACATAATATCGATTATGTAGAAAAAACACCAGTGGAAACAAGTTTTGATAATATAGATAAATGGTTTAAATCTGAGATCATAGTTGAACTTGATCATATAAAAAAGCAAATACAAAAAGAATCTTCAATAAAGGTTAGAAGGTTTATGTGGGTTGCATTTAGTGAGACAATTAGGTTAGTGTGCAACTCTAGATCTAGTACGTATAAATTACATATCAAGGAAAAAGAAGTTATTGATTCTTTTGACAGAAGTGCAATAGATGTTTTCAAAAATACTATTGACAGAAATTATCTAAGCACTAAACAATATCAAGAAAAATTACATAATAAAGGCTTTATTAGGAAAAATAGAACAAGAAGTACTTATAGTGGCAATATTGAAGTATGTTTGGGAGATTCTTTAAAAATTAGTAATTCTCTATGTAAGAAATATAAGCCAAATATTATAATAACATCTCCCCCTTATGGAGATAATCACACAACGGTTACCTATGGGCAGTATTCGATTCTTTCTCTAAGGTGGATAGATTTAGATGATATTTCTAAGCATATAGACAAATCAGTTATAAACAGTTTGTCTCAAATTGACAAAATGAGCATGGGTGGAAGTTTCTTTGGAACTACTGATTCAAATGATTTTCTGAATGTGTCTACCACTTTACAAGAAGAGTGTAAAAAAATAAGAGATAATGATACAAAAAAAGAAAACAAAGTTTTAAGTTTTTACAGTGATTTTTATAAGTTTATTGGAGCGATTCAAGGTGTATGTAGTAATACATATGTGGTTATGACTATAGGAAATAGAACTGTGGCCAAAAACAGGATTAAAATGGATCAGATATTGGAACAATTTTTCAACCATTTTGGTTTTGATTTAGTATATAAGTTCAAACGAAATATTTTGAATAAAAGAATGCCAGTAAATAATCATACCAATGAATCAACAGGAGAAAAAAGTAAAACGATGACAAAAGAGTATGTCTTGATTTTAAAAAAGAGGTGAAGATAATGGATAAACAGATTTCTTTATTTGATGCAAATGCTGAATACTTCGACGAATTCGATGAAAATACAACTATCAACAATTTAAATTTTAAGGTGCATGCTTCAGTTATATATAAATTAGGTGAATCGCTGATAGCAGATGAAATAACTGCTTTATCGGAACTTATGAAAAATTCTTATGATGCAGATGCCAGTTTCTGCAATTTGATGATTGATCCTAGTTATACTGATGAAAAAGGCAGGACTATAGGTAAAATCGAGATATCAGATAATGGCATCGGAATGGATTTGCGGACAATTGTAAATGGGTGGCTTACCATATCTAATTCTCCTAAAAAGAAAATGAAGAAAGATAACATAACCACAGAAAAATTTAACAGAATTCCTTTAGGCGAAAAAGGTTTAGGTAGATTGTCTGTGCAAAAATTAGGAAGAGAAGTTACGATGGTAACTAAAACAAAAGACAGTTCTTTAGAGACTACCTTAACTATTCCGTGGGAAGAGTTTCTGAAAAACACAACTTTAGACAAGATTAATATAAGTTGTGAACAGAAAGAAGTACATGACAATAAATCATACACGAAAATAATTATAACAAAGTTAATAAATATTGAGTTTTGGGAAAGCGATGAAGTAAAGAAAAATCTGGAAAAAACTATAAATCAGATTGTTTCACCATTTAGATTTAAAGATAATAATTTCATTATTAGTGCAAAAATTGGTGATTTTAAAATTGATGTCAATAATGCACTATTTAATGATGTTTTAAAGACATCGCGATCAAATTATTCCTTTGCGGTTGACAAGAATGAAGTAAAACTGCATTTTTCATATAAAACAGATTTTTTCAAGAAAAGAAATATTATTAAAGATTATCCTTTTTTTGATTTTAAACGTGATTATTTTGCAGATATGGTTGGTAAAATTGAAAAGAAATATAATTCTGTAAAATATGAGAATGAAGGTGATTATCTATATTCTTTGTGCATTGATATTCCTTTAGAGGAATATTCTGTCCTGAAGCGGGACAAAGATGGGAAACTGTATTACCCTGGCGATTTTGACGGAGAGATTTTCGATTTTTCATATGATTCCCAATATATAGCAGAAATTATTAGTAATAATGATTTTGTGTATGCCTTAAAAGAACAAGAGTACAAAGATTATATTAAAAATAACAAAGGAATTAAAGTTGTCCGAGATGGCTTTGTGGTTCAGGGATATGGTGATGGCAATGTTGACTGGTTAAATATTTCAACATCCGCAACCACGACTGGAAAATATGCGGATCTTCGCAACGAAAATATAATTGGTTATATTAAAATTACCGGAAAAAATAACCAAGCTCTTAAAGAAACAACTAGCCGAGAAGGGTTTATTTCTGATGAATATTATCAAAATTTTTATGCTATTATTCGTGACATTATAATTAGAAAAATCAATAAAGTGAACAAGGATCTAACGGAAATATTTAAGAATTATTTAAAAGAGGTCATTGTTACAGATAATCCAGAATTAGAATATCCGATACAAAATGTTATAAGCATTTCAGAAAAATCAAAAAAAATATCGCAAGATGTAAATGAATACGTTCAAGAAATGCAAGAAAAGATAACTTCGTTGACAAAAACGACCACGGATGCATTGCAACAGAAAACATTTGTTTCTCCAGATATAGAATCTCAATATGAGGAAATTATTAACCATCAAGCTACGATGATTAATGAATTGAAAAAACGCTTTGATGATTATCTAATTGAAGTTGAATCGTTAAAGAAAAGTATGACAATTATAGAAAACGATTTTGATTCTTTTAATCAAAAGATAAGTGACGTATTTGAATTGGCGGGACTTGGTATCTCCGTTGAATTATTTACACATGAGTTATACACCACTATTAACAATGTTAATGAGAAAATAAGCGGAATAATTCCTTTGACGGACGAACTGAAATATGTACTAAATTCTATGAACTCCTTAAGAAAACAAATTTCATATTTTCATCCGGGCTTGAAGTATGTTCGGATGAAAAAGGAAGAAGTGTTATTAAAAACTTTGATTGATAATCATAAAGAGTTTTACGATAATAAAGCAAAGTCAAAAGATATATCAATAAAAATTGTTGATAATAGCAGTAACTGTAGAATAATGACAAACATAGGCCTGCTTAATCAAGTTTTGGATAATGTGTTTTCAAATTCTTTCTATTGGTTGCAGTATAGCAGAGATTCATTAAAATTGATACAAGAATGTTGTTATAATATTGTTATCAATAATGATGCAAGTCTTGAAATTTGGGATAATGGCATTGGAATCTCTAAGGATATAGAAAGGGATCTGTTTAATCCGTTTGTATCCTGCAAAAAAGATGGCAGAGGACTTGGCCTTTTCATATGTAAAAATAATCTAGAGAATAATAACGCGTCTATACGTTTATCAAGAGAAAGAAATGAACATGGCAACTTGTTTAAGTTCAAGATTGACCTGAGTAATTTAAAAGTCGATGAGGTGTACTAATGGAAAAACTAAAAGCACTTTTCGAAAAAGCAAAAATCAAATATGTAATTAGCGTCGATGATTGTTATTCTGTTTATGAACCAACAAGAGATGATTTAAAAACATTTTTTTCTAAAAGCAAGGAAATCGCCGTAAAATTTTGCAATGAAATTGGAATCAGTCATTTTGAGGATACGGTAAGTGAACTAGATGAAGATTATCAGGATTACTGCGAAAGTTTTTTTGATACGCTTACACCTGAGCAAGTTTCTGTGTTTCAGACTAATTATTATACTGATTATGAGAAAGAGAAAAACTCACTTGAAACTTTTTTTGAAGCATTAAAAGAGTCTGGTACAATAATTGATTTTAAGAAAGTTCCGTCAATCAAAGAGGCAAATGAAATTTATGATAACATTGATGATGTATGCGAAACATCTCCTGACCAAAGGTTATTATGGATGGTGGATAAGGATTTTGCCAAAAATACAGGCAATGCTGATTCAGGAATTAAACTTATAACTAATTTCATAGCTAATAAAAGGCCAAATCACCTATATGCATTAACTTCTGCACAAATTGGAGATATAGATAATAGGAAGTTTAGAGAGATATTAAATAACGATAATCCGGAAAGTTCGTTGAATTTATTAGCGTGTGTTATTCACAAGCATAATATTATCGAAAAAGCCTACGGCAACCTGTTTGAGCAAATGTATTTAGGTTTTAGAGAAAACTATTCTGGGGAGATAATTAACTGCTTAAAGAATAATCTGCTTGAAGCAAGCAAAGGTGCAGGCGAAAAGACAGATTTGTTAAGCGATGAAGCAATAAATAATGTCATATTTCTTGGAAGTAAAAATGAGGGGATTTCGCCGATCGACACACTACAGAGACTTATGATGATAATTTTAAGAGATGATCTTATCATTAAACTAAGTGATAGTTATGATACTATTGCTAAGCTTGTATACGATTATACAGAACTATGCTCATGGTGTTCGATTGATAAAAGAGATCCTAATGATTTTGAACGTATAGTGAATATTCGTAAGAGCGAATGCTATTATCAAAATATCAATAAAATGTATTCCCCAGTTTCATATGGTGATATTTTTGAAATTAATAATAAACCATATATCTTAATATCGCAATCATGTAATTTGGTGATTAGAGCAGATGGTCACAGGAATGCACAATGTGCTACATTAGCTGAAATAGAATATGGTCAAAGTCCCAGCGAATCTAATTATGAACTTTCATACTTTGATACAAAAAAGAAAGTACATATATCATTTAACAAAACGATCAATGTGGATTTTTCAGTTTTGGATCTATGTTGTTTAAATGATACAGGGGATCTTAAGTTGTCCAACGATTTTGAATTGTCGAATGTAGATTACAGATATACAGCAGGGATGGCGTTAGCACTTAAAAAAGTTATATCTGAAAACCAAAAAATGATAATGGGCTATGAAAGATTATCAAGTTTTAAAAATGAGCTAACCATAGAACAAATTTTATCAGAAGCTCGTTCTATATACAAAGATAATTCTACGGAGTTGATAGCATCTTTTGACAATGGAATAAGCTATAATGGTCGAAGAGTGTGCAGATTGTCTTCCGACATTACCGATGATGTATCTAAAAGATATTTTGAATATCATTCAAGAAAAGGACTGGGTTTTGATTTTGCTGAAAAATATACAATCCATGAATATCAGGTTATCCTTAATTATGATTTTAGTAAAATAAATGTAGATGAAAGCCAACTTATGTATGATAGAAAGTTTAATTATTATTATGTTGGTGAAAAAGACAAGGACGACATGAAGGCAAGAATAAAGGAAGAATTCAAGGGATTTTATAGAAATAAGTTTTTTGAAGATAAGGAAATTGAATTTAAGGAAGAGCCCAAGATTGATACGAAGAATAGATCAATTACAGTTAGTCCCAGCAATATCCCTGTAATAATTAATGATGATTTACTAAACAATGTCTTGTCAAATAAAGGTGATGAAATAACACTAAAAATACCTATAACCCATTTTTGTGCAGGTGAAATAAAAAACAGAGCTCAAAAGACATATCCAGATGATACTAATAATAGTACACTTGTTGTTTCAAATAAATGTTTAAGCTTTACATTTAAAAATGATCTTGTATTTGAAAATAGTGATATTATAGATGGGAAAATCGTTTTTAGGTTTGAAGTTGACAAGCATATAAAGCTTACAATCACGAAGGAAAATAAATAATAGATTTACGCGTGTTGAAAGAAAGTTGTATGAAAAAACTGCAAATATTAAAGGCGGTTATTGAGGGAATGAAATAATATGGGAGGATTTTTAATGGATACAGGAGATAAAATAAGAGAAATTCGAGCAGAATATAAAGAATACTTAACTCAGAAACACCCAGAATGGAATGAAAGCTCAGTTAACACACATGTTTCTGATGCATTTTTCATTTGGAATAATACGGTTATTCCTGGATTTTGGAAGATTTTTGTTGATGATGAATCAATGGAGATGGCGAGATTGGCTATTCTTGATTTTCTCAAAAACGAAAAAAAGTCCGATACATATGAAGAACGTACAAGAGGATATTTTAGAGATCTAAAAAGAATGAGAGAGTTTTTTGATACTGTCTATGGCGGTGTTGAAAATCGCATCGGCACTGAATTTGATGCTGAAGAATTAATTTATTCCGTATGTAAAAATTATTATGATGGAGTTGTCCCCATTGAAGAAGCTTTAAATGAACTTTGTGAAAAGGTACCTTCACAAGGCAGGGCTTCGCACAAAATGACTTTGGACTTGTTTGGCTATATGCTTAAGGGGCGTAATTTTTCAAGACGTCAAAATCTTGAGATAACAATATGTCTAATAAGAAACATAGGCAGAGATTATGGTAAAGAAAAAATGTTTAATGCTCTTAAAGCCACTCGTGAAAATATAATTTATTATTATGGCAAAGCTGCAAATAGATCAAATTGTATGCGAAGATCTTGCCAACAGCTTGCCGATGAAAACGGCATTGATCTATCATTTGGCGAAGAAATATTTGATGGCATCACACCTCAAAAAGCACCTATATCAGTTCTCGCAGACGATGATATAGATACTGTTCGCTATTGGATATACTCCCCTGGAGACAATGCATGCAAATGGGAAGAATTTTATAACGCCGGAATTATGGCTATTGGCTGGAGCGGTATAGGAGACCTTTCCGATTATGTTAACAAAGATGCCATGAAAAAGAAAATGAAAGAAGTATATGGTGACCAATATACATATAAAAATGCAGCTCATGCAACTTGGCAGTTTGCTAACGATATCAAGCCTGGAGACGTTGTTTTTGTTAAAAAAGGAATGCATAAAATTATAGGGCGCGGTGTTGTTAACGGCGAATATGAATACAAACCGGAGTATGAAGATGAAGAATACGAGTATGGTCATATCCGCACAGTTGAATGGACACATAACGGCGAATGGGAACATCCCGGACAGGCAGTTATGAAGACCTTGACCGACATTACCCAGTACACAGAATATGTGGCAAAATTAAATGCTTTGTTCGAGGATGATACAACCGAGGAAGCTGAAGAAACTGAAATTCAGTATCCATCTTACACTGCAGACGATTTCTTGAGCGAAGTTTATATGAGTAAGGCAAATTATGAAACTCTGTCCAATCTTCTTAAGAATAAAAAGAACATCATAATGCAGGGTGCTCCCGGTGTTGGTAAAACATTTGCCGCAAAGAGACTTGCATACTCTATGATGGGAGTTAAAGACTCAAGCCGTGTTATGATGGTTCAGTTCCACCAGAGTTACAGCTACGAAGATTTTATTATGGGATTTAGACCTGCCTCTACAGGGTTTGAACTCAAAAAAGGACCATTCTACATCTTTTGCAAGAAGGCTGAAACGGACATTGAAAACGACTACTTCTTTATTATTGATGAAATAAACAGAGGTAATTTGAGTAAAATTTTCGGTGAACTCTTTATGCTTATTGAGAGTGATAAGCGTGGTGTTTCATTGCAGCTTCTTTATTCAGATGAAAAGTTCTCTGTTCCTTCAAATGTACATATTATCGGCATGATGAATACTGCAGACCGCAGTCTTGCAATGCTTGACTACGCATTAAGACGCCGTTTTGCATTCTTTGAATTCTCACCGGCATTTGAAACAGAAGGTTTCCGTCATTATAGACAAGAAAAGAACAACAAGAGATTTGACAACTTGATTGCTACGATTGAGAAGTTAAATAATACAATTGAAAATGATGAGACTCTTGGCAGAGGGTTCCGCATCGGCCACAGCTATTTCTGCACCGAAAATGAAATTGATGATATGTGGCTTAATTCTGTTGTCACTTACGAGATTGTTCCTCTTTTGAACGAGTATTGGTTTGATGAGCCGAGCAAAGTTCGTGATTGGGAATACGCTCTTCGTGAGGCAATTAGATGATTAAGATTCAAAACATCTACCATATGCTTGCGTATGCCTTTCAAGTTTTAAGAGAACAAGGCTACGCAAGTTGTGGAACAGAAAATTTTGAAAATACCGCAGACCTTTTATCTGCCATTCTCGTAAAGGGTGTATCAATTCAAATAAAGAGAGGTTTGGGAAGAACATATATCGAACAGACCGAGCCGTTAAGTTGCCTTCGTGGAAAAATTGATGTTTCAGAATCCATTAAGCAACAAACTCTTATTAAACAACAGCTTGTATGTACTTATGATGAGTTTTCGGAAAACACATATATGAACCGAATTCTTAAGACTTCTATGGAGTTGTTACTGCGATATGATATTCCCAAAACAAGAAAAAAGGAGCTGCGGAATCTGCTCCTGTATTTCAAAGATGTTAGTGAATTAGATATCCATACGATTAATTGGAATTTTCGCTTTAATCGTAATAACCAAAGCTACCAGATGCTGATGTCGATTTGCTATTTGCTTATCAAGGGTCTGTTGCAAACAACAGTAGAAGGAACTGTCAAGCTGATGCAGTTTATTGATGAACAGCGGATGTGTCGATTGTATGAGAAGTTTATTCTTGAATACTATCGCAAACACTATCCGCAAATTAAAACCTCTGCATCACAGATTGGTTGGGCATTGGATGATGGAATTAGTACAATGTTGCCGACTATGCAATCTGATATTATGCTTTCTTTTGATAACAAAACCTTGATTATTGATGCAAAGTATTATAGCCATACTACGCAAGTTCAGTATGATGTAAATACACTACATTCCAATAACCTTTATCAGATATTTACATATGTAAAAAATAAAGCTGTTGCAGGTGGCGAGGTATCAGGTATGCTTTTGTATGCTCGAACTGATGAAAAAATTCAGCCGGACAATGAGTATGTAATGAGTGGTAACAAAATTAGTGTAAAAACACTTGATTTGAATTGTGACTTCTCAGAGATATCGGCACAACTCAATGCAATTGCTGATGCGTTTATAGCATAAAAGGAGAATTACAATGATTGAATTTATTTGTTATCCCAAATGTACAACCTGTCAAAAAGCTAAAAAATGGCTTGATGACAACAAAATTGAATACAAACTTCGTAATATAAAAGAAGGTAATCCGAGCTTTGAAGAATTGTTTGCTTGGTATAAAATGAGTGAACTTCCGCTTAAGAAATTCTTTAATACATCTGGACTCTTGTATAAGTCAATAGGACTAAAGGACAAGCTTCCTGCAATGTCTGAAGAAGAACAATTAAAACTTCTTGCAACAGACGGAATGCTCGTGAAACGCCCTCTTGTGGTAGGCGAAGGGTTTGTTTTAGTTGGTTTTAAGGAAAATGAATGGAAAGAAAATTTATAATAGGAAATGGTTTGATATTAAGTCGAAAAGGGCAGATGAGAAAACCAATCAGGCTGAACTTATTATGAGTTGGAGAGATGAGTATGGCAAATTATATTGAGCAAATAGGTGTTAATCATGTTGGGGAAATTGCTGCACGAAATAAGTGGATGTTTAGACCTCAACCAGTTGATGACGTAGGTATTGATGCTCATATGGAGTTAACCGAACCAACGGGAGAATCAAAACAACTTCTTGCATTGCAAATAAAGTCTGGTACAAGTTGGTTTAAAGAGAAAAAGGATGAATATATTATTTTTCGAGATATCAACGAAAGACAGTATAACTATTGGACTATGAATTCTTTGCCATGTATTGTTGTTTTGTATAATCCTGATGATAATATGTGTATTTGGCAAAAGTTAACCGCTGAAACGATTGAAAGAACTAATGCCGGAAAAGGGAAAGGTTTTTTTGTCAAAGTTCCAATAAGTCAAGTGTTCATAAATGATTTATCGAATGAAAAACTTCTTTCATTTACAAACTTGCCGCAACATATTACAAATTATAACTTTTTGTTATCTCAGAAAAAGTTTATGCAAATCATTCAAGATGGCGGAGAAATTAAATTACATTCAATGGAATGGATAAACAAAAGCAGTGGTAGAGGAGATACTGAATTAATTGTTGATGACGGAACAACTATCCAAAAGTACATATACCCTTATTGGTTTCCTTTTACACCGTACAAGGAAGTTTTTCCGCGGCTATTTCCATGGGCAAATTTTTCAGCTGATGAGGAATTTTTTGAGGAAAATGATGAATATTTTTGGCATGAATACCACTGTTATTACGATAAAGAGGATGATGAGTGGTTGGTTGTAGGCGATACATTCGAAGAATATCGTAAAAAATTGAGCCCAATGCGTAGTATTGATCATTCAGGGGAAGTTGCAGAATATATGATGAAACTTAGTTTAAATGAGTTGGGTAAGTCATTTTTAAATGTAGATAAATTCGTATCTCAAAATCAACCATATGCAGACACAAGACCAAAAGGAGAGCTGGATGTATGAAAAAAATCAAACTTAATGGTGATTTCGAGAAAAAAACATCAACCGATGAATACATACTGGATCCTACTGAGAAGTATGTGATTAATATTGAAAAAGAACGTGAGTTTCAAGTGGCAACAATGATGTCATTTCAAATAATGGGACCTCCGCCTGCCCTTAAGAACTACTATGCGTGGTTGCATGAAAATGGGTTTAATGTAGAGATGCCAAACCCTACAAATGAAGTTGTTGCTCACTATTATGGTGTTAAACCACTTTGGAGAACACCTTATTCACAAGGTGTTGTTGTGAAGGCAGAAAATGAAAGTGATTATTTTATTGTTATGGAATGTAGTAGCAAGAATAGAGGATATAAGCATGCAAAAGTTATTCTTACTATGGGTGGTTGTATGTGAAGTAGATACTCATAGATAAGAAGAAATGAAAATGAGGCGAAAAGTTATGAGAAAGAATTTTGGGGCGAAAGCTATTTTATATCCGATGCCGGTGTTAATTATCGGTACATATGATGAGAATGAAAAACCTAACGCAATGAATGCTGCATGGGGTGGCATCAGTGAGGAAACACAGATATCTATTTGTGTTGATGACGGACACAAGACTGCAAAGAATGTTGTTAAAATGGGTTCATTTACTGTGAGTATTGCAGATGCAGAAAATGTTGTAGCTTGTGACTATGTCGGTATTGTTTCGGGTAATAAAGAGCCTGATAAAATTGAAAAAGCTGGTTGGCATGCTACAAAAAGTGAATTTGTTGATGCTCCGCTTTTTGATGAATTGCCTATGGCACTCGAATGTAAACTCATCAGCTACGATGAAGAAACCTGCAGGCTTGTGGGTGAAATCGTAAACGTCTGTGCAGACGAAAGAATTCTTGATGAAAACGGAAAAATCGATTTGAATAAATTCAGCCCGATTACTTATGATCCTGTACATCATACTTACCGTAAGATTGGTGATGTAGTTGGAAAGGCATTTAATGACGGAGCTAAATTAAAATAAACTATTACTTCTGCTAAGGAGAAATTTTATGAATGTATTTAAAGTTGCATATAAAGTAAAAAGAGAAAACAGCGAAGAAATATATAAGGGGTTCGGTTTCCGTCATTTGTCAGATGCCACACAGTACTATGTTCACCCCAATAATCAATCATATAAGGGAACAACTACGCTCTGCCAGCCTATCGGCGAGGCAATATCCCTATTTTCTTTGTTGCTTTTAGGAATTTCTAAACAGGATAGCGGAATAAAGGGCGACATATGGCTTAATGATGAAAAGGACACAGCATATATGCATATTCAGCTTTCTGATGATTGGCGTTCTAACGGAGTAGTAGAAAGCAAAATTTATTCTTATCGTGCACTTTGTGATGATGAGAATATTGTAATTGCTGCCTATGACGAATACGATAATCTCATTGAGGGAAATATGGAACATTTTCATCCGTTATATAAATTATTGCCGTTATTCTCTGTATTACTGGCGAAAGAAATCAATAACGATGATGATATGAACAGAGTTGTTTTTGACTATATTGAAAACCCCGCAGCGGATACATTTGTAAACATACATGAGGATTTTTATCAAAATCACAAGTTTGATGAATATGATGTTGATTATTATGATTTGAAGGATTATTCATTAAAAGATTTTACGTCGTACAGCGGTACATATAATACTGTAAAAGAAAATAAGGAAGCAATAAAAGAAGTACATAAAATTGATATAAAAGAATTTGATACTAGTGAGTTCTCAGGCGAACAGATAAGTTATATTCCTAAATTAGGGGAAGAATTTGTTCTCCCTGCCGAACTTTCAGGAATATGCAATGCTGTTGTTTCGGGAGACAGTATGGCTGTGCTTCTGCATGGACCTGCCGGTACTGGTAAAACAATTTCCTGTAAACTTATCTGTCGTGAAACTAAACTTCCCATAATGGAGACTGTGAACTGTACAGAAAACCTTGATGAGTTTGTTTTAGGCAAATTTATTCCTGAAGGCGAAAAAATAGTTTTTAAAGAAAGCTATGTTACGAAAGCTATTCGAGAAGGCGGTGCAGTCGTATTTGAAGAAATTAACTTTGCAAAACCTGCACATCTTGCCTTCCTTAATTCTCTGCTAGATGATAACGGATTTGTACGTCTTGATAACGGTGAAATTGTAAAAAGACATAAGAATTTTAGATTTTTCGCTACTATGAATCTAGGATACTTCGGCACTAAGGAACTCAACCAGGCCCTTTATAACAGATTTAACAGTATTGTAGAAATAGCAGCCTTGTCTGATGAAGCAATAAAAAGAATGCTTTTCACAAGAGTTCCTGAATGCAAAGATTTTACTGATAAAATTCTCGGTGTATATCATAAGGTTAAGAAGAAAATCGAAACCGAAGAACTAGATATTGTTATATCTCCAAGAAACCTTGAAAATTGGGCAAGACTTGCAAAGTTTGAGGGATATTTAAAAGCTGCAGAAAAAACTATCATTCCTGTGGCAAAATGCGATAGAACGCTTGAGGATACGATCAGAGGTATTTTAATGCTTTATAAATGGATGTGAGAAAATGGATAACTTAAATGAATTAATAGTTTCGGCAGACAACGGCGATATAGAATCAATGGTTGAAGTTGCAAATTATATTGTATGGGATGACGAAACTCAAGAAATAGAACCTGAACTTTTAGAACGGGCTCTTGGATATTTACACACTGCCATTGAAAACGGAAATGATATAGCAATGAACTCTTTAGGTGCTATGTACTATCAAGGCAGGGGTGTTGAACAGAATTATGGTAAAGCTGTTTACTGGTATACCGAGGCGGCTAACAGAGGCAATGTGACATCAATGAGCAATTTGGGATATTGCTATTATTACGGGCGGGATATTCCTGTTGATTACGAGAAGGCATATCAGATGTATACTAAAGCTGCAATCATGGGAGATTTA
>JAZNWH010000091.1:0-26586 GCA_045593265.1 Clostridia bacterium
TGTTAGGCACGCCGCCAGCGTTCGTCCTGAGCCAGGATCAAACTCTCAAAAAATATCTTTAGTATTCCCTCAGGAATACCTTTAAGTCTTTTTGAGTTTTCTTAGCTCTAAAACTTCAAATTCATTGTTTGTGTAAATTAATTACAACGAGAACCTTTGCTGGTTGCTATATAATTTTCAAAGTCCAATGTGCTGTCCTTGCGACAGCTTATTTATTCTATCACACTGTTTTTGTTTTGTCAATACTTTTTTTCAACTTTTTTAAGTTTTTTTTGTTTATTGACTCATTTTTGCCGTGCGACTTGTATATATTATCATATTTGGTTGCGTTTGTCAATACTTTTTTAACCATTTTTTGATAATTTCTTTATTTATTTTTTCCATAATTCATGTTTTTATTTAAGTATAGTATATTTTATTTACAATTACTGTTTTTTCTGCTATAATCATTGACATGAATAAAATTAAAGAAGATGAAATTTTTAAATCACATATTATCGATAAACATAAAAAATGTTTTGTCAAAAATATACAAACCGAAACGGGATTTCTTGATTTAAGGCAACAAAGTATTGTACACGAAATGTCTCGTGATTTTTCTGTGCCTTTCAAACTTTTCGGTGGTTTTGAAGATGCACAAAGGAAGAAACTATATTTTCTTCCTGACTATATAAGTGAGCCATCAGAAAACATTGACTTAATTGATATTATATACAAAGGTACAAAACAACTATCGCATAGAGATTTTCTTGGCTCTGTACTTGCACTTGGTTTGAAAAGAGAAAAAATCGGAGATATCATTATTTTTGACAACGGTGCACAAATCCTGGTAGAAAATGATATTAGTGATTTTATATATTCGAATTTATTTAAAGCCGGAAGAACAAATTTAAAAATATCAATAATAGGTTTAGACAATATCAAAGCTATGGAACAAAAAACAAAATTAATTCATGATACCGTAATGTCTTTAAGACTTGATTCTGTTATAGGTTCAGCATTTTCCTGTTCAAGAAGTGATGCTGCTAAACAAATACTAAGCGGCAGTGTGTATGTAAATGATATAATCGTACTGAAGCCAGACAAGTTATTAAATGAAGGTGATAAGTTGATTTTAAGAGGTTCAGGGAAAGCAGTTTTGAAATTCATCGGTAATTTAAGTAAAAAAGGTAGGACTAACATTGAAATTGAAAGATATATATAAAAGGTGCCCGTATTTGGGGCACCTTTAAAATTAAAACTCAAGTTTTGATTCAATAAATGGAATTACTTCTTCTATTTTCATTCTTGTTTGTTCCATGGTGTCTCTGTCTCGAACAGTAACACAACCATCTTCAACAGAGTCAAAATCATATGTAATACAGAAAGGAGTTCCTATTTCATCCTGTCTTCTGTAACGTTTACCTATAGAACCTGCTTCATCATATTCACAATTAAAGTGCTTCATCAACTGTGAATAAAGTTCTTCTGCACCTTCGGAAAGTTTTTTCGAAAGAGGAAGCACAGCTGCTTTAACTGGAGCAAGTGCAGGATGGAGTCTCATAACAACTCTTGTATCGTTCTCTCCAACTTCTTCTTCATCATATGCTTCGCAAAGGAATGCCAAAGCAACTCTGTCAGCACCCAATGATGGTTCTACACAATAAGGTACATATCTTTCATTTGTTACAGGATCAATATATTCCATTGATTCGCCTGATGTATTCTGATGCTGCAACAAGTCATAATCAGTTCTGTCGGCAATACCCCAAAGTTCACCCCAACCAAACGGGAAAACAAACTCGATATCTGCTGTACCCTTTGAATAGAATGCAAGTTCTTCAGGAGAATGATCTCTGAATCTGAGATTTTCCTCTTTAATACCAAGAGAAAGAAGGAAATCCATACAATACTTTTTCCAGTACGCGAACCATTCAAGGTCTGTACCAGGCTGACAGAAGAATTCAAGTTCCATCTGTTCAAATTCTCTTGTTCTGAAAGTAAAATTACCAGGAGTAATTTCATTTCTGAAAGATTTACCAACTTGTCCGATACCAAATGGCAGTTTCTTTCTTGCTGTTCTCTGAACATTTTTAAAGTTAACAAATATTCCCTGTGCAGTTTCAGGTCTTAAATAAAGTTCTGATTTAGAATCTTCTGTAACACCCTGAAAAGTTTTAAACATAAGGTTAAACTGTCTTATATCAGTATAGTTATGCTTACCACACTGAGGACAAACAACATTATTATCATTTATGTAAGCAAGCATTTTTTCATTACTCCAACCATCAACGGTAAGACTTTCTCCTTTAGAGAAAGCAAAGTCTTCGATAAGCTTATCCGCTCTGTGTCTTGCCTTACATTCCTTACAATCCATAAGAGGATCAGAGAAACCACCAACATGACCTGAAGCAACCCATGTCATAGGATTCATAAGAATTGCAGCGTCAAGTCCAACATTGTAAGGACTCTCCTGAATGAATTTCTTCCACCATGCTTTTTTTACATTATTCTTAAACTCAACACCTAATGGGCCGTAATCCCATGTATTAGATAATCCCCCATATATTTCTGAGCCAGCATAAACATATCCTCTACCCTTGCAGAGTGCAACGATTTTTTCCATTGTCTTCTGACTATTTTCCATTTTATTATCCTCCGTTCAATCATATAGATAATATATTTTATCATTTATTTATAAATATGTCAATATTCTGGTGTTACATTTTTACAAACACTAAAAAACAGACTGAACACGATGTGTCCAGTCTGTAATTTTTTAGAATGGGAAAATTTCATTTAAGAATTCTTCGGTTGGCTGCTTGCCATATTCACAAATTTCAAATGCTTCAGCATAGCGAACTTTTGAACCCTTTTCTTCTCCGTAACGTTTTATCAACTCGTTTCTGAAACGAGCAGCTGTTTTTGCAAATCGTACAGCATATCCTGATTTAAGCTTCATAACTTCTTCATCAGAAATCCACTTATGTGGATCCATACCTGCAAGGAATGCAAAACGTTCCTCCTTACCTTCAGGAACCTCTTCTCCATGAGTATAAGGAAGCCATTCATAAACCTGACAAACATTCAAATCAGCTATCTTTAATTTTGTATCGATCTGTTCATCAACAGAAATTACAACATCCCCTGTGAAAACAGGATCTTTGAAATGATCTTCATTATACATAATAACAGGCATTTCACGCATAGCAGGAGCATCAGGACATTCATGAGGAACTATAAGCATATATGAAGCGTCCTGAACAAGCTGTCCTGCAGCACGATGGTCTGCATGATAATCATTAGGTCTGTGTGTAATAATCACATCAGGAGCATAATTTCTGATATATCTGATTAAACGTCTGCGATTTTCAAGATCAGCAACCAATGCACAGTCATCACTATCTGTCCACACATCATATTCAATACCAAGTAATTCTGCAACCTTAGCCGATTCAGCAGCTCTGGTTTTAACAGTTTCTTCCGGTGTTAAAATGTGATGACCACCACAACCGTTACACATTGAAAGGAAACGTACCTTATGACCATTTTTCACAAGTTTTTCAGTGATACCGCCAACACGAAACTCATTATCGTCCTGATGAGCACCAATCATTAAAAATTTCATTTTTCTGTCTCCTCGCCTGGTTATTAGTTACATTCAGCAGTTAATGGTCCTGCAAGTTCTTTAAGATAGAAGAGCTTACCAGGAAGTGTTGGGATAAATGAAGATGTAATATTCATATCCGGTCCGTAGTGAAGTGTTGTAAGGAAGCTCATACCTTGCCAGCTCATTCCTCTGCCAAGCATACCATCGCAACCACCGATAGCATAATCAGCCTGGAACATAAGTGCAGGTCCTACTGTGTTAGCTCTGCAAGGAACTAATGTAGTTCTGCTCTTAAAGCTTGTAATTGCGTTCTGTTCAACTGTAAGAGGATGTAATTTAGCGCCGATTCTGTATGGCTGTTTCATCCATTCATCAACTGATGAAAATTCTTCAGCAAAATGTGGTTCCCAGAAAGCAATATGGCAAGCTCTTCCGATACCAAATACTAAAACGAGTTTGGCACCTTCTGCTTTTAATGCTGCAATCTTTTCAGGATATGTAGGTAAATTTTCTTTTGTAGCAAAGTTTCTCTGCTGTGGCGGAATTGTGTTTTCACCAAGCTTATCGAAAAATGCCTGTTTCATACTATATTCAAATGATGCAGGATTATCGTTTGAAAGAGTGTTACCGTCAGCATCTGACCATTCGTCCATATTGAATGTATAAACATGATCACATTTAACATTCCACTCATTAAGGAAGTAAACTGCCCATTTGTACATTCCCATAGGTCCTACAGGAAGTATCATTGCAAGTTTTTCACCTTTTTCTCTTGAAGTCTTAATCTGCATTGCAATTTCATGTCCCATAAGTGTGTCAAATTCGTAAAGGTTATCGCATTCAACAGGATTAAAATCTTTATTCCAGAAATCCTCACGTGCTACACCTTTTTCGCAGCATTTATCAATCTTTTCGAGATCCCATCCCTTTGGAAAGAAAGTTTCAAGCATACTGCCTTTTACTGTACTTAAAAAATCCATAATAAAATCCTCCTTGAGTATTCTTTAAATATTTTAATGCCTATTGACATTCTAACACCATTATTTTATAATATTATTCAAATAATTTAAATACATTTTTGTATTCAAAACATATCTTTTTGTAAACAGGTGTATGTAATGACAAAAAAAACAATAAAAAAGCAAGGTCAAAATTTAATTAATGTATCTGAAATAGTTAATTTACGTTATTTTGAATTTGAAACAAGCTTTATTTTTAAAAAAGAAATTCATAATTTTTGGGAGTTAATTTACGTTGACAAAGGCTCATGGGAAATTAACACAGATATTGAAAAACTTATTCTCAATCAGGGAGAATGCTACTTTCATCAGCCCGGTGAATCTCATATGCACCGTGCTAACGGGAAAACACCCCCAAACATCTTTATCATATCATTTTCATGCAACTCAAAAGCTATGGATTTTTTTAAAAACAAAAAAATCTATATCCCTCTGAATTTGAGAATGTTTATAACAAATATAATTGAGGAAGGCAAAAAAACATATAAGTTACCATTTAATGAGCCTGAATTAAAAAAGCTCGCTCTTCTTGACGAAACAATTCTCGGTGGACAGCAAATGATAAAAACATACCTTGAGCAACTTTTAATACTTATTTTACGTTATGAAAAGTCAATACCTGTAACGTCTGTATTTCCTTCAGCAGAGCTCAAAGGAAAACATATTGCTACCCAAATGAAAAATATACTCGATAACAGTATATATAAACAACTGACTGTAGAAGAATTTTGCAGAGATATGAAATATTCAAAAGCTTATTTGTCAAGAATTTTCATGAAAAATTACGGATACACCATTAATAATTATATTAACACTATTAAAATTAAGGAGGCAAAAAAACTTATCCGTGAGAATGCATATAATTTTAGTCAGATATCGGATATGCTATGCTTTTCAAACCCACTATATTTTTCAAGAGTTTTTAAGCGTATTACAACAATGAGTCCTTCTGAATATAAAAATTCTGTAAAGTATAATTAAAAATAAGCTTGTGCCTTTTTCCCAGCACAAGCTTATTTTTCAGAATAACTCTTTTACGTAATATGATTGAGTCCATCCACGGTTCCCTGTTTCATCACATATTTCAATTCTGAAATATCCATCATCAGGAAAAATTTCAAATTTTGCTTCATTTATATAATTTGTTTCTTTTGCTGTCTTGCAGGATGTTCTTCTTCCCTGTGTTGAAAATGCTATGCGTTTTACATCAGAGCATTTGATATGAACAAATAAATCTTCAACATACAATTCGTATATTTCCGGACCTGTGGAACCATAAAAGCTTCCTGAAAGCAAAGCATTTATCACGTTCTCATACTTAAGTGCATCCGTATTTACCATCACAAAAGTTCCGAACATATCGTCCAAACTATGATTATCATCGCCACAAGATGCATAAACTTTTTTATCATCTCTTAGGAAATCATCAAGCACATTTATATCATACTCATATAAACCATTTATATTGCAACCGGTGTTATAAATTTCAACACCCCAAAGTCCTTTGTATCCTGAATAATCACCATAATTTTCAAGAGACCATCTTGGATGATTGTAACAAACAAAAAATCCATTTTCATTTGCTGTTCTTATAATTTCATTAATTCCTTCGGCACCATATATGCGATTATAATTACCATATCTTTCGATTAATTGAGCTTTCTCTAACGGGTCTTTAGTGAAATGATCAAGCACAGAATTATAGCATATACAATTAGTGTTATTCTGTTCTTTAGCATAAATATTAAGATGACAAACTTTCATTCTTCTGTTTTTAAGAGTAGATTGTTCCGGAAATTCTTTGATAGCATATTCCGCACTTGTGATAGTTAAGAAATCTTCATCATCAAGCTCTGAATGACTGACTATATTTTCGTGATCGGTTATTGCAAGAATATTGTACCCTTTTTCTCTGTACATTGCCTTTAACTGCTCAGGAGTATGTATACCATCCGAAATTGTACTATGACAGTGCAAATTTGCTTTAAAAAACTTTTGGTTAATTCCATCAAGTAAAATTCTTTTCATATTACACCTCCAAAACATGTTGACATTATATCTCTTTATAATTTTTTTGTCAATCTAAATTATACCAAATCCCTTGCATTTCATACAATTTTGAGTTATAATTAAAGTAATTTAAATTTTTGAGGTGAATTATGTCGGCAATAGGATTTGACAATGAAAAATACTTACATATGCAATCAGAGCATATAAGGGAAAGAATTGCGCAGTTTGGCGGGAAGCTTTATCTTGAATTCGGTGGGAAGCTTTTTGATGATTTTCATGCATCACGTGTTCTTCCGGGTTTTGAACCTGACAGCAAATTAAAGATGCTTCTTCAACTTAAAGACAGAGTTGAAATTGTCATTACTATAAACACTGCCGACATTGAAAAAAACAAATTACGCAGCGATTTGGGAATTACTTATGACTTAGATGTAATACGCTTAATTGACTGTTTCCGTTCTATCGGATTATATGTTGGAAGTGTTGTTATGACACGTTTTAATGAACAAGCAAGTGCTAAAGCTTTTCAAAAACGTCTTGAATCTCTTGGCATAAAGGTTTACAGACATTACAACATTGAAGGATACCCATCAGATATTACTAAAATTGTAAGTGATGAAGGATATGGCAAAAACGAATATATCGAAACATCAAAGGAATTGGTAGTAGTTACTGCTCCCGGTCCCGGAAGCGGCAAGATGGCAACCTGCCTTTCTCAGTTGTATCACGAACATAAAAGGGGTATACAATCAGGATATGCAAAATTTGAAACATTCCCTATTTGGAATATTCCACTCACTCATCCTGTTAATTTAGCTTATGAAGCAGCTACAGCTGATTTAAACGATGTTAACATGATTGACCCGTTTCATCTTGAAGCATACGGGAATACTACAGTAAATTACAACAGAGATGTCGAAATATTCCCTGTCGTTAAAGCAATGCTTGAAAAGATTCTCGGAACTTGTCCTTACAAATCTCCTACTGACATGGGAGTAAATATGGTAGGAAACTGTATAATCGATAACGAGATTACTCAATATGCATCAAAGCAGGAAATTATACGCAGATATTATACTGCTCTGTGCGACCAGAGAAAAGGTATAATTGATAATGATGTTGTTCTTAAACTTGAACTGTTGATGAAAAAAGCCGGTGTTACACCAAATGACCGTGCTGTTATTGGAGCAGCATTACAAAAAGCCACGATTTCCGGTGCTCCTGCCGCTGCCATTGAGCTTCCCGACGGAAGAATTATTACAGGAAAAACTTCTGACCTGTTAGGTGCATCCTCCGCTCTTCTGTTTAATGTTTTAAAAACACTTGCAGGAATAGATGATGAAGTTCAGCTTATTTCCAGGGGAATACTTGAGCCAATACAGCATTTAAAAACAGACCACTTAGGAAATAGAAATCCTCGTCTTCACACTGACGAAGCCCTTATCGCTCTGTCTATTTGTGCCACTACAGATGAAAATGCCGAGCTTGCAATGGAGCAACTAAGCAAGCTGCGAGGATGCGAAGTTCATTCTTCAGTAATACTTTCAGCAGTTGACGAAAAAGTTTTCAAACGTCTCGGTATCAATCTCACATGTGAACCTGTATATCAGGCAAAAAAGCAATAAAAAACGGCGTGTCTCAACAAGTGATTTTTCACCAAATTGAGGCAACGCCTTTTTTTATTTTGAAATTAAGTTTTCAGCTCGTTCAAGTGCCTTATCAATATTATCAACAAAATTTTCTTTTCCGACTTTTTCAATGAATCCTGCTTTTTCCATTACAGCCAATGGTTGCTTGTTAGCATGAGAAAATATAACCGCAATACCTAGTTTTGCAAAACTGCTATGTAAATCCTGAAGAACATTAAGTGCAGAGATATCCAACGAAGGGATATTTCTCATTCGCAAAACAACTACTTTAATATCTTCATTAACAGGAATTTCTCCCAGCTTATCGCTTGTTGCAAAAAACAAAGGCCCGTCAATTTCATAAACCTTAGTACACTCAGGTATTGTTTTTAATCTGTCATTATCTTCGTCGCCTTTTACCCAACTGCGTATTTTAGTAACATCTGTCATTCTTTTCATAAATAATATAACTGTCAACAATAATCCAAACTCAATCGCTACTACTAAATCAAATACAACGGTAAGTACAAATGTAACTATCAAAACTGCTATATCACTTTTAGGTGCAGTTTTGCAAATTTTAACAAAATGACGCCATTCGCACATATTGTATGCAACCATAAACAATATTGCTGCAATTACAGGCATAGGAATCCATTTAGCATATGGCATTAAAACAACCAGAATTATCAGTAGTACCACAGCATGTACTATTCCTGCCAAAGGTGTTTTGCCCCCATTTTTAACATTAGCTGCAGTTCTTGCAATTGCTCCTGTTGCAGGAATACCACCAAACAAACCTGAACATATATTACCACAGCCCTGAGCAATCAATTCTGTGTTTGAATTATGCTTATCATTAATCATTCCATCTGAAACAACGCAAGAAAGTAAAGATTCAATAGCTGCCAATATAGCAATTGTAAATGCACTTGGAAGTAGCTGTCTTATAAGTCCTAAGTTAAATTCAGGAACAGAAAGTACCGGTAATTTGCTTGAAATATCAGGATACAAATCTCCTATCGTATTTACAGGCATATTAAACAGTTTAACAATCAAAACTCCCAAAATAACAGCAATTAATGAGCCGGGTATCTTCTTATTGATTTTAGGCCAGACTATCAAAATTGCCAATGCTATTATCCCAACAAAAACAGCACTGAAATTAATTGTTGAAAAAGATTTTACAACAGCATCTAATTTTTCCATTGTTTCCACAGCGTGAGTGCCTGAAGGAAATGTAAGTCCAAAGAAATCTTTAAGCTGACCTATTACTATTGTTAAAGCGATGCCTGATGTAAACCCTGTTGTGATTGTAGCAGGTATAAACTTGATAAGAGAACCAAACTTAAATAATCCCATTAAAATAAGCATAATTCCTGCTAAAATAGTTGCTATAATAAGTCCGTTAATTCCAAATGTAGCTACAATGCCTGCTACTATAGTAGCAAACGCAGCTGTTGGTCCTGAAATATTTACTCTGCTGCCACCTAAAAATGAAATAACAAATCCTGCAACGATTGCTGTATATAAGCCTTTCTCAGGAGAAACACCAGATGCTATAGCAAGTGCAATTGAAAGAGGCAATGCAATAATTGCAACAATAATTCCTGCAACAATGTCAGAAATAATTTGTTTTGAACTGATTTCTTTTAATAAAGTGAATAACTTAGGCTGAAAAATTTTCATTATAATATAACTCCTTACTAACGATTATTTAATAAATAAATTATCATTATTTTTAACTTTTGTCAATATTAAAGCAAACTGCAATAAATTTATATTTTTTCCGAAATAATTCCCGTATCATATAAAAACATTAGCTTCTTTAAATCCTCTATATCATTCATCAACTGCTTTCCCTTATCGGTATCTCCTACTAAAATCCTTTTGTCCAACTTTTCAACAATATATTTTTGTGATATCATTTCATCTTTGTTATTAATCATACCATCTATACTTTCAAAAGGCAAATGAGATGTTATAGCTAAACCATAGGAATTATATATAAGAGTATATCCGGCTATTCCTGTCTGCTTTCTGTATGCAGCAGACATACCCCCATCAATAAGAATAAGCTTTCCGTTTGCTTTTATCGGACTTTCTCCGTCTTTAAACTTAACAGGAATATGTCCGTTTATAATATGGCCATATTTACAGTCTACATTGAATTCCGTCATAATTTTATTACAAATTTCTTCGTTGTCCCAAAGATAGAAATAAGGTTGTTTTTCTTCTGTATGTGCAACAATATCATCTATATACATTCTCTGAAATGTTGCCATAGTATTCTTTCCAAACAAAGGAGAATTGGGAGAACACCATAAATACCATGCAAAATCGACAGATGAATCGCTTTTTTTCTCATATATTTCCCTTAGTGTTTTTTCACAAAACTCAAGATATGCTTTTCCTGAATAACTTTTTCCATTATATGCAATTACAGAAAACTCACCATTATTATCTAAAGGGATGCATCCATGGTAAAGCAAATTTTCGTTATGACAAAGATATATGCTTCCTTTTGAAAACATAAAATTCAAATGCCTTTGCATTTTTTCGCTATGTAGAAAACTATATCTGAACCCTTCTATAATTTCTTTCTCTGCAGCAGTAAGGCAAGTTGGGTTCTCTTTGTCTACAGTAGGAAATTCATCTGTATTAAGCTTATAACCACTCCAGGACATATCAGAAAAATCAATTTTATCAAGCTTTGTACATTCTGTCATGGAAAATTCCGGATGAGAAATCATTGTTTCATCTTCTAATTTAAATCTGATAACAGATATAGCCTTATACATTTTTTCTGTTTCATTTTTCCCTGTATAATGTAAATTTGCATAATGTTCAAGAGAACGCAGACTTATACCATATCCTTCTTCCAGAAACAAAGTATTTCCGTATTTTAAGCTGTTTGCAACAACAACTGCTATACAAACTTCCGAACCCATCATTGCACCCATCCACACAACATCGTGGTTACCCCATTGCACGTCAATCATCTTAATGTTTGTTAATGTATCGAGTACAATATCAGGTCTTGCTCCACGGTCAAAAATATCACCAACGATATGTAAATGGTCTATCGACATTCTCCTAATAACATCTGCAATCTCAATAATAAAATCATCAGCACAACCTATATTAATTATAGACTCTATTATATTATTATAATATTTTTCCATATTGATGTTCTGAGAGTTACAATTTAAAAGTTCATCAATGATATAAGAATATTTAACAGGTAATGCTTTTCTTACTTTTGAACGTGTATATTTTCCACATGCTATTTTGCAAATTTCTATTAACCTTAAAAGATTTTCTTCAACCCACTTATTAGTTTTGTTACAAGAGGCTAAAACTTTTTCAGGATAATAAATCAAATTTGCAAGTTCAATCTGTTCTTTATCGGACAAAACATCTTTATATACATCATTAATCTTTGCTCTGATAACACCGGAAGCTGTTCGCATAATATGTTCAAAATGCTCATATTCTCCGTGAATATCACTTATAAAATGTTCTGTACCCTTTGGTAAATTAAGTATAGCCTGCAAATTGATAATTTCTGAAATTACATCTTTTTTAGTCGGCCATTTTTCTGCCAATAATTTACAGTATTTAATCTCATCTTTAACACTCATACGTTCACCATCTTTATTATACTTATTATCTATATATATTTAGTTAATAATATTATATCACATTAACTGTTCAGAATCAATAAAAAACACTGATGATACCGTAGCACCATCAGTGTTTTTTATTAGTCATCTATTGAATTGTTTGTAGCCTGTTCAAAAATTGCTTCTACTTCAGCTGATGGTTTTTCATCAAGAAGCGTTACAACTATTGATGCAATCATACCAAGAATAAATCCGGGAATAATTTCATAAATACCAGTTATTGATGTAAGTGTAGCTCCACCGGATACAGGTAACCAAAGCCAAACCATATCAACCAAAGCACCAATTACAATACCTGCAACTGCACCCTTATATGTAAAGCGTTTCCAGAAAAGTGATAATAATACCGCCGGGCCGAATGCAGCGCCAAATATACCCCATGCATTTGAAACAAGGTTCATAATAGCCTGAGCTGCATCTCCCTCACTGCTTGCGATAAAGTATGCAACCACAGCAATTACCAAAACTACTAATCTGCTTACCCAAAGCATTTCTTTGTTAGATGCTTGTTTGCGTATAATTGGCTTATATAAATCGCTCGCAAAAGAAGATGCTGCAACCAACAACTGAGAATCTGCTGTTGACATAGACGCAGCAATTATTGCGGCAAGCAAAAGTCCAGCTATAAATGCAGGGAATACATCACGTGCCAGTTCAACAAATATTAATGACTGCTGACCGTTTGCAAGCAACACCGCTGATAAATCCGTACCGTTTGAATATACAAACATTCTACCAAGGTATGCAATTACAATTGTCGCTGCCAATGAAAGTACAACCCAAATTATTGCAACAGTAGCTGATTTTTTCACCATTGAAGGTTTCTCAATAGCCATAAATCTTACTATAATGTGAGGCATACCAAAATAACCAAGTCCCCAACCAAGGCCTGACAAAATATCTTTCCAGCTTGCATTAAAGAAATTAGCTATAAATTTAAATTCCTCCCCATTAGGTCCATGATATACTGTTGTAAGAGCTGCCGGGTCTAACTCTCTTGTGAATCCAACAACGACAGGAACTATCAAAAGTGCTCCAAGCATCAAAAGGCCCTGGAAAAAGTCAGTCCAGCAAACTGCTTTAAATCCACCAAGGAAAGTATATGCAACAACAATTATAGCAAAAATAATCATAGCTACTGATTTTGAAAGTTCAGGAATAAGTGTTGTAAATACATCTGCACCTGCAACGAAAGCAGACGCAACATAAATTGTAAAACAAACCAAAAACACTATCGCACATATAATACTGACAACATGGCTTTTTGAAACAAAACGATTTGAAAGATACTGCGGAAGAGTAATAGCATCACCTGATGCCTTAGAAAATTTACGCAGACGCTTTGCTACAATTATCCAGTTTGCAGCTGTACCGATAGCAAGACCAATACCAATCCACGCCTGTCCAAATCCAAAAGCTAATATACTTCCTGGTAATCCCATCAAAAGCCAGGCACTCATATCAGATGCCTGAGCACTCATAGCTGTTACCCACGGGCCCATTGATCTGCCACCTAAAAAATAGTCCTTTTCTGTTACACTCTTTGATTTAAAGAAAAACCAAGCACCAATAGTCAGCATAGCTACAAAGTACAATGTAAATGCTAAAATATCCATTCTTTAATCAATCTCCTTTTCGTAAATTATCACTGCCTTGTATTGTATCACAAAATTTAACAAAAATCAATAGAGAACAAAGTACAGACCAAAGTCTGTACTTTGTTCTCTGTTAGCGTTAAAATATTTGTATACAAAAATAAAAATACACAAGAACTTTTATGAACGAATTCCTGACAAAAATATAGGCATTATAGTTTTACTGTATGAAGAAAGTGAATATTCTCCACCTGACAAACACCAATCATAAATTAGTGCACGTTCACTCATTGCATATAATTTCACAATTTCGTTTACGGTCATCTTTTCTGTCAATTCTCCACATTTTTGTCCTTCTGACACGATTTTACGAAGTAATTTATAATACAGACGTTTACTGTCAAGTAAATGCTTCTCCCCTTTTGTTATAAGCTGTGTAGAATACAAACGGGTCAAAAGTTCAATATCAATTCGCTCCTCAATCATCGAAAACAGTTGTTCATTTAAGTATAAAAGTCTTTCAAAACAAGTCATGTCAACAGGTAATACATTCTGTAATTTTTGATACTCTTCATCAAATATATACGACAAGGAACCTAAAAGTGCATCTTTTCCTTCAAAATAGTGATAAAAAGAACCTTTGGATGTGCCTGACTTTTCAATTATTTCTTCAACTGTAGTGAATTCATATCCTTGTTCATAAAACAAATCCCATGCAGCATTTATAATTTTACCTTTAGTATTGCGTTCGTTTTTTCTTGACATACAAACAACCTTCTTTAAATTTAATATTTGCATTTTTCATCCTATAATATAATTCTACATAATAACAAAAATTCCTATCTTTTCACAAAAACGAGACAGAAATTCAGTGAAAATTTACAATATTTATTTTTTTTCAAAAAAAATAGAGACAAATCACAAAAAATGTGATATAATACCCTCATGATTTTAATTTTGAAAGGTGGATCATAATGAATAAGGTTTATGAAGGTAAAACAAAAGATGTTTATTCTTTAGACAACGGCAATGTAATGCTTAAATTTAAAGATGACTGCACAGGGAAAGACGGTGTGTTTGATCCCGGCGAAAACACTGTTGGTCTTACTATTGAAGGTATTGGAAAAGAAAATTTAAAAACATCTATCTACTACTTTGAACTTTTGAAACAAGCCGGCATTAAAACTCATTATGTAAATGCTGATATCGATAATGCCACAATGGAAGTTCTTCCCGGTAAAGTTTTCGGTCATGGTCTCGAAGTTATTTGCAGATTAGTTGCAACAGGCAGCTTCATCCGCAGATATGGAGAATATATGGAAGATGGTACCATTTTAGAAGGTGGATATGTTGAATGTACATTCAAAAATGACGAAAAAGGTGATCCATTAGTAACAGGAGAAGGTTTGGTTGCATTGGGAATTATGACACCAGATATGTTTGAAAGTCTTAAAGAACAGACTCTTAAAATCACAAAAATCATTGCTGATGACCTTAAATCAATCGGACTTGACCTTTGGGATATCAAATTTGAATTTGGTTACAACAACAATGAAGTAATTTTAATTGATGAAATTGCTTCAGGTAATATGAGAGTTTATAAAGACGGAAAGATTGTTGAACCTGTTGAACTTACAAAACTTATATTAAACAGATAATCACGAAGCATTTTGCTAAATTACATTAAAAGACCGCCATTTAACTGGCGGTCTTTTAATGTAATTTAAAATGCCATCATTATTGAGGCAACAAATGCCACCATGGTTGCAATATATTCTATTTTCCTTATTTTCTCACGTCGCAAAGTGCTGACTACAGTTGAAAACACCATTACGCCACCTGTTACAAAAGGATATTGTACAGAAGCATCTAACGCACCCGGTGCTACACAAATTAAAAGAATTAAATCTCCTATCCCGTTTAAGAAGCCGTCTCCTGCCGAATATAAAAGATTTTTCCCTTTAAGCAATGGTATTTTTTCTCCCTTTATTTTCAACCATATTATGCATATAAATATTGTCCACAATCCTGAATAAAACATAAAGCTTGCGCTATCGGTACATGGAACCCCTAAATTCTGATGAATTGCAGATATGGCAGCTATTGTACCATTTAAAGAAAATACAAGCATATAGTAAACAAAAGCTGTTTTACTGCCCTTCCCCTTTTTAATATTCATTATGACTGCAAGAATAACCAACAAACAGCAGGTAACTTTATATACAGAAATTCCTTCGCTGAATAATGTAATCCCTACAACGAAAGGAACTATCATACCACCCAACATAGTAAATACGGAATATACGGAAAGATTTGCAACTGAAAAAGCTTTTAAGCTAAAATATATCATTAATATATAACAAAGAGCATAAACACCTGATATCCAGAAAGAAAACCATTCAAACTCCAGCTTGAACCGATTAAGAATAAGCATCATCAACAGTATTGACGCACCTTTGTACATAGAAAATGATAATGCCGAGCCAAACTCCGTTCCGCAATTTTCTTCATATTTCTGCTGACACAGGAACTGCATTGAAAATAAAAACGCAGAGATTATTAACAAAATATAATAAAACATAAATTACTCCGTTTCTACTACAACTTTTTCAATTTTACCGTAACCTGTACCACCTTGTGGTGTAGTTTCAGGATAATTTAAATTTATCTTCTGGTGTGTTTCTTTCACAAGTAAATCAGGGTCATTAACTTTTGTTCCATTAAAGCAAATGTTTTTAAGTCTTATGTCTTCAACTATACAAATTCGGTCAGGGTCAAAAAAGTCTCCCCAGTCATCTGTATTTTCTCCGTATTTCCATGTTGCTGATATAGGTCCTGCATTAATCAGCTTAAGTCCCATTTTATCAACTTCATCCAAATCATATTCAACATTTATATTTTCAAAATTAAGATTGCTGCAATCTGCAAGAATATCAAATAATCCATATACAGGTATTGCACTGAATCCTGTTGGACGTACTTTTTTAAATGTAATATTATCAAAATAGATATTATCCATTCTTCCTACGGTTTCAGCACGGTCAAAGTTTTTATCCTTCAATGGAACCTTTCTGCAATGAGGCTGATAATACATCTTATATGTGTAAAAACCTGAAATGTTTCTGAAAACGCAGTCTTTTAAATCACAGTCATAGCTTGTTCCATCGGGATATACTTTTCTTCCTGTCAGCAGACGAAGCTCATTATCATCCCCCTCTACATTCTCTACAAGAATTTTTTCGATACTTCCGTGGGTCATACCGCAGTTATACCAATCCCATGAAAGTATTGCAACCATATCGTCCCCTAATGCTTTACCGCTTAAATTTCTACCAATGCCATATTTAGCAGGACCATCTACATGGAATCCGTCGTTTCTACAGTTGTTAAAATTAATTGTATCTACATAAAAATTTTCACAGTTACTGAACATAAGTGAATATGTACTTACATCTGAAAACTTAACATTTGTTATGTTTACATATTTTACATTTGAAAATGCAAAGCAAGCTGTTACACAGCAGTACACTTCAAGTGTCATTTTCTTGTTTCCGGGGCTTCTCCAGATACCGCCTGTTACAGTTATATTTTCATCAGGATTTGTAAGTTTTGCCTGAGCAAAATTCCCAGGAAGAATATTTCTGTTGCGAAGCATATAAACATCTGAATTTTCAACAAGTCTTATTTCCTGATTTTCGTCAACTTTTAAATTTGTATTACTATCCATAAAAATTGACCCATCTGTCAAAATTTCTTTTCCCATATATGGTATATATACATTTTTCTTTTCATCAAGTGCAGTTTGTATAGCTTTAGTCCATATATTGCCTTTAACAAGATGCTTATATTCTGTAACAGACGTGAATTCAAGTTCTGACGTATCTATTACTTTTACATTGTCTTTAATATCATTAATAATTTTCTCTTTCATTTTTTAACCTCCAACTTATATATATAAGTTGATTATATACTTTACCATATTATTTTGTCAATCTAAATGTTGCTTTTTAGCATAAAAACCTGTATAATACAAGTTGAGGTGTCTATATGAATAATAAACCTTTGTATATAAAAATATCTGATATTTTAAGAGAAGAAATCAAAAATCAAAAATACAACTGTGGTGATAAACTTCCAAGTGAAAACATGTTAGCTACAAAATACAAAATTTCAAGACTTACCGCAAGGCAAGCGTTAACAGTCCTTGTTAACGAGAACTTAATTGAGAAGTTTCAGGGAAAAGGATACTTTTGTAAGAAAAATTCATCCGGCAAAAAAATTCACGTTCTCCTTGATATGACGGATTACTATTTTATTCCTTACTATATTCAGTCTATAAGCCACATTCTTGAAAAAAACGGAGCTGTTTTTATTGCAGTTGACACAAAAAATTCTTATGAAGAAATAATAAAAGCATTAGAAAAAATTTTAGCTACAGGTTCAGATGGAATTATATTACAGGTTAGTCCCGAAGAACAATACGATAAAGGCAAGATTGAGGGATTATTCAAAAAATTAAAAGAACAAGGTATCCCATTCATACAAATTGATACAGAATACGGAGTTAATGATGTATCTTACGCAATTATGAACGAAACTAAAATGGGTGTTATTGCAGCTGAGTATTTTAAAAGTCAGGGACATAACAATGTTGGTGCAATATATGTAGAAAATAATCGTATTTCTGCACTAAGAATGAATTCTTTTGTAAATCAATTTGAAAAAGCTGTAATAATATATGATGACAATAATTTAAAAGATAATTTATTTAAGGCATACAAGAAAGGAATAACCGGTATCTTCTGCTATAGTGATTTTGTTGCGAAGAAATGCATAGATGCTCTTTCTTCACTTGAAATTAGTATTCCGGAAGATATCTCCGTAATAACTGCAGACGACACTCTTGTTTCAAAATTATATAATCTCACAGCAGTAACCCATGCAAAAGAAAGCTTGGGAGAATTTGCAGCAAAAACAATATTAGACAGAAACAATATTACACAAAAAATCTTTGATACTTATCTTATAAAAAGAGATTCTGTTAAAAAACTGACAACCGATTAGGTTGTCAGTTTACTGTACATTATTTTCAATTAATTTTATTAAATTAATTTTAAAATTGTCATCATCAGCTTTACTTCTCCTTGGAACACCTTTTGTTTTGCCACCGCTACGTCTGACTTTGGATGAAAGAAATCTTTCAAATAACATTCTGTCAAGATTGTTATTATCGTATATAATTCCGTTCTGATTAATGCATTTTGCCCCCTTGCCTACTGCAAGTGCAGCCAATGCATAATCCTGAGTTACAGCAAGATCATCTTTAGTCAATTTATTTATAAGCACCAAATCGGCACTATTGGCATCTTTATCGACAGTAATTACTGTCGAATATCCATCATTTATTATATGGCTGGTATCACATATCATTACCACGGAAATATTTCTTTTCATTGCTTCGGAAATTATTATGTTTTTAACGGGACATGCATCAGCATCCACATAAATTATCATTTACATTCACCATAGCAATTATATCATAAAAATAATATTTGTCAATTAAGGATAGTTATGATACAATATACATATTAAAATACAAAGAGGTAGTTTATGAGTTCAAGAGTTCTTGTAATTGGAGTAAATTCCAAATATGTACACACAAATCTGGCAATAAGATATTTCAGAGAAAATGCAGGCTGCGATATTTTTGAGTGCAGCATAAATGACAATATATTTGATGTATACTCCAAATTACTGGAAATGGACTATGAAATCTTTGCTTTCTCTGTATACATATGGAACAGAGATTTTTGTTGTAATCTTATTAAAATGATAAAAGCAAGCAAAGATGTAACAATTATTGCAGGTGGGCCTGAAGCATCCTTCGGAGTAGAGGATTTTTTTGCACTATGTCCTCAATGCGACGGAATATGTTCTCAGGAAGGAGAAAGTACATTTATTGCTCTGGAAAAAGGTGTAAAATTACAAGATGCACCAAATATGATTTTTAAAAATCATAAAACAGAATGTGTTCAGTTCCCACTTGAACGTATGAAATTCCCTTACAAAAAAGAAGATTTGAATAACGCTAAAATTCTCTATTTTGAAACATCAAGAGGTTGTATTTTTAATTGCAGCTACTGTCTTTCTTCTGCAATGGGAAAAACAAGATACTTTACAGATGAATATGTATTTAACGGAATAGATTTCTTTATAGAAAACAATGTACCATTGGTCAAATTGGTGGACCGAACATTTAACGATAACGATGAAAGATGCTGTAAAATTTTAGAGTATATTATAAATCATTCGAAAAACACTCGCTTTCACTTTGAAATAGCACCGATGCTCATAACTAAGCGTTTTATCTCTCTATGTAAAAAAGCAGGCAACTTAATTCAACTTGAAATAGGAATTCAGACCGTAAATCATGATACCATGAAAGCGATAAACAGAATATACAATCTCGACAAAGTAAGAGATAATATACTTAAAATCCCAAAGACCGTTCATACGCACATTGATATAATTGCGGGACTGCCTTTTGATACAAAAGATACTATTAAAGATGCCTTTAACTATGTATATTCACTAAACCCAAATATGCTTCAATTAGGTTTTCTTAAAATTCTAAAAGGCACTAAAATGAGTGAATCCAGTGAACTATTCGGCATAAAGACAACTTCGTTTCCTCCATTTGAAATTCTTTCAAATAACACCGTTTCAGCAAAAGAAATGAAAATGTTCAAATTAACCGAAAAAGCAGTTGACCGTATTTATAATTCAGGTGCTTTTAAAAACACGGTCAAAAAAGCAGAAAGATATGATATGTATTCTTTTTTCGAAAAAATAGGCATTAAGCTTTTCGAACTTGAATATGATGCCCCTCTGTCAAGAAGTGGACTTTACTCTGCTATGTTAAAAATACTCGGAGCTGAATATAAAGAAGTTTTAGCGCTTGATTTTTTAGAGAACAATAAAAAGGCATACTTACCGAAAGAATTTACTGACGAAATTCCAAATATCAAAGAGCTTCACAATAAAATGAAAAAATTGGAACAATTCAATAATAAAAAAATAAGACTCACCGCTTGCTGCGGTAAGACTTATGTCATTTGTGAAGATGGCTATTTCGATGTAACAGAAGTTATTCTTTAATTTCTTCTAATGCTTTAGCAAGCTGATCAGGACATGAAGTTGGCTTGAATCCACATTTAATACCACTGAGAAGAGATATTATCTCTTCTTTTTTTCGTCCTTCTGCAAGTTTTGAAATTCCCTGAGTATTGCCACTGCAACCACCTTTAAATTTCACATTTGTAACTATATCTCCGTCTAAATCAAATTCGATTTGCATAGAACAAACGCCTTTTGTTTTATAAACATATTTCATCATAATCACCTCTAATAATATACTTTTAACAGACAAAGTCCCTCGGGAGGCATCGTTACTCCTGCAAGAGCCCTGTCTTTGTTTTCAAAGATATCGTCTATCGATTCTATACTTCTTTTACTTACCCCTATTTCATACAAAGTACCTGCGATTATTCTTACCATATTATACAAAAATCCGTTACCGGTTATTGATATATCTATTACTTCATCATAGGAATTTATAACAATTTCATATATTTCCCTGATGGTACTTTTTTTATGTGATTTGGTAGAAAAACCTTTAAAATCATGTTTACCGACAAGCTTTTCTGCACCAAGACGCATTAATTCCACATCAGGTATATTATCGACCAACGTTATATATTTTCTTTCAAACACAGGACATTTATCCCCAAAGCACATTCGGTAACAATACGTCTTCTTTCTCACATTCAATCTGCTGTGAAATCGTTCATTAACTTCTTCAACACATAAAACTCTTATATCCTGAGGTAAATATTTGTTGATATAATCCTTTATATTACAATTGTTAAGATTGGTTTCACACTTAAAATTAAAAACCTGTCCCTTAGCATGAACACCACTGTCAGTTCTTCCCGACGCAAAAATCTCGGTTTTGACACCAAGCATTTTATTTATTATTTCCTCAAATTTATATTGTATAGTATTCGTTGTATTACCCTGACGCTGCCAACCACTATATTTTGACCCGTCATATTCAACTGTTACCTTAAAATTTTTCATCTGACACCTTCTGCATTTATTTTAATAAGTATAATATATCAGATTTATTCTGTCAAGACAAGTGTTTGTATTTATACATTACCCCCTCGGAATTATATAATTCCGAGGGGGTGCAATAAAATTTTAAAGTTTAATATTAAACACAGCTGTAAGTAAGATTAACAAAATACAAACAGGTGCTATATACTTAATTGTAACAGTAAACAGCTTTTCTGATTTGAATTTTCCGTTAAGCTCAACTTCTTCAATAATCGTCTTAGGTTTAATAATATATCCTATAAATACACATGTTATAAATGCGGCGATAGGCATCATTATACTGTTACTGATAAAATCAAAGAAATCAAGAAATGCCATTCCAAATAATGTAATATGTGCCCATGGTCCGTTACCAAGTGATGATGGTATGCCTAACACTATTGAAAGTATCAAAACAGCAATACATGTTTTGGTACGGGTTGTCTTAAACATATCCATAAATATTGAAACAATTGTTTCCATCAGTGATATAGAAGATGTTAATGCTGCAAAAAGAACAAGTACAAAGAATAATGCTCCGATGATTTGTCCGCCAAACATACTCTCAAATACTTTAGGTAATGTAACGAACATAAGAGAAGGACCTGCTCCTACCCCCTCTGCACCTGAAAAAGCAAACACAGACGGAATAATCATAAGACCTGCAAGAAATGCAATTCCTGTATCAAAAATTTCTATTTGATGAACAGAAGACTCTATACTTACATCCTTTTTCATATAAGAACCGTAAGTAATCATAATACCCATAGCTAAAGACATTGAGTAAAATAACTGACCCATTGCAGCAAGAACGGTTTTATATGAAAATTTGCTGAAATCAGGTAAAAGATAATACTTAACGCCTTCCATTGCCCCTTCCTGCATCATAGCATAAACAGCAATAAATATAGACAATACCACAAGAACAGGCATCATTATTTTACTTACTTTTTCTATACCTTTTTCGACACCCAATAATACAACAAGAGCTGTTATTCCAAGGTAAACAGCAAACCACATCAAAGGCTCTGTTGTATTTCCTACAAAGTTACCAAAAAAACTGTCAGCAGCCGCTAACTTTCCTTGTGCACCTACAAAAGTAACCATATACTTTGTTACCCATCCACCGATAACACAATAATATGGTAAAATGATAATAGGAACCAAAGCTTCAAAGTAACCCAAAAATTTAAATTTAGAGTTCAATTTCGCAAATGCACCCGAAACACTCAGTCCCGTTTTTCTTCCTATTGCTATTTCAGCTGTAAGTAATGTAAAACCAAATGTAACAGCAAGTACCAAATATGTAAGTAAAAATATACCTCCACCATACTGTGCTGCAAGATAAGGAAATCTCCATATATTACCAAGACCTACCGCAGAACCTGCTGCTGCAAGTACAAATCCGAGCTTTCCTGAAAAAGAACTTCTTTTCTTTTCTTCCATAATATCCTCCCGTTTACTTTAAATTAATAGAATTATACCATAATTTTGTATAAAAATCAACAAATTTATATTTTACAGCAAATTATTTAATATCAGCTATAGATAAATGTGATTTTTTTGTTAATAGGTCTTGTGAAAATTTAGCTTTTGTAGTATAATTAACTGGTAATAGAATAACAAGGATGGTAATTTGACTATGAACATCACTCACAAAGGATGGGAAGGTTTTGAACCCGGAACCTGGCAAAAAGAAATTAATGTAAGAAGTTTTATAAAACATAATTATACACCCTATGATGGCGACGAAAGTTTTCTCGAAACTCCTACAAAAGATACACTCGATTTATGGGAACAAGTCCTGGAGCTTACAAAGCAGGAACGTGAAGCCGGCGGAGTGCTTGATATGGACACCAAAGTTATTTCAACAATAACATCACACGCACCAGGCTATCTTGATATCACTAAAGAAAAAATTGTAGGTTTTCAGACTGATAAGCCTTTTAAACGTGCACTTATGCCCTATGGTGGTATACGTATGGCCGAAAAGGCATGCAAAGATAATGGTTATGAAATAGACCCTAATGTGAAAGAATTTTTTTCTGTTCACCGTAAAACTCATAATGCCGGTGTTTTTGATGTGTACACTCCTGAAATGAGAGCATGTCGTTCAAGTCATATAATAACAGGTCTTCCTGATGCTTACGGAAGAGGAAGAATAATCGGAGATTACAGAAGAGTTGCTCTTTATGGTGTAGATATGCTAATCAAGGACAAGGAAGCACAGAAAGAAACGACTCGTTCTGCTATGTATTCACACATAATAAGAGACCGTGAAGAATTAAGCGAGCAAATAAAGGCATTACACGAATTAAAGAAAATGGCTGAAAGTTATGGCTATGATATTTCACAGCCTGCAAAAAATACTCAGGAAGCCATTCAATGGTTGTATTTTGGTTATCTTGCTGCTGTTAAAGAGCAAAACGGTGCTGCAATGTCTCTTGGAAGAACATCTACTTTTTTAGATATTTATGCTCAAAGAGACCTTGAAAACGGTGTGTTTACCGAAAAGGAAATTCAGGAATTTATCGACCATTTTATAATGAAACTAAGACTTGTTAAATTTGCACGCACTCCTGAATACAATTCTTTGTTCTCAGGTGATCCTCAGTGGGTTACTGAATCAATAGCAGGTGTAGCAATTGACGGAAGACACTTAGTTACAAAAATGTCATACAGATATCTGCATACACTTGTAAATTTAGGTCCTGCTCCCGAACCGAACTTAACTGTTTTGTGGTCGAAAAGATTACCTGATAATTTCAAACGTTACTGTGCTAAAATTTCAATTGAGACGTCTTCAGTTCAATATGAAAATGATGATCTTATGAGATTTACTCATGGAGATGATTATGCTATTGCGTGTTGTGTTTCATCTATGAGAGTCGGCAAAGAAATGCAATTTTTTGGTGCAAGAGCCAATTTGGCAAAATGCTTGCTTTATGCAATAAATGGTGGTAAAGATGAAATTTCAGGCAAGCAGATAGGTCCAAAATACAGACCTGTAACATCGGAGTATCTTGATTATGATGAAGTTATGGAACGATACGATGATATGATGCAATGGCTTGCAGAAGTATATGTAAATACTCTGAACTTCATTCATTATATGCATGATAAATATTGCTACGAAAAGCTCCAGATGGCACTGCATGATAAAACAGTAACCCGTTGGTTTGCGACAGGTATTGCAGGTCTTTCTGTCGTTGCAGACTCACTTTCAGCAATTAAATTTGCAAAAGTAAAACCAATAAGAAATGAAGATGGAATTGCTGTAGATTATGAAATTGAAGGTGAATTTCCTAAATTCGGTAATGACGATGACAGAGTCGACTCTATTGCATACGATATAGTTCATAGATTTATGGAACACATAAGAAAAAATCATACTTACAGAGAGAGCATTCCTACAACTTCCATACTTACTATAACATCTAATGTTGTGTATGGAAAGAATACGGGTGCAACGCCTGACGGTCGAAAAAAAGGTGAAGCTTTTGCCCCCGGTGCCAACCCTATGCACAAAAGAGATTCTAACGGTGCAGTGGCATCACTTTCAAGCGTTTCAAAATTGCCATTTATTGATGCTCAGGATGGTATTTCAAACACATTTTCCATCATTCCTGATGCTCTTGGTAAAGATGATAAAATTTTTGCAGGAGATATAGAAATTGATTTAGACTGTTCTAATGGAGCATGTTCTTCACCAACTCTCTTTGAAGGTCTTGATACAAACTTAGATTAATTGTAAAGGAGAATTAAATATGGCTGCAACTCAAAATCAAATTGACAATTTAGTGGCACTGCTTGATGGCTATGTTGAAAAAGGCGGGCACCACTTAAATGTTAATGTTTTTAGTAAAGAAACTTTGTTAGATGCTCAGAAACATCCTGAAAGATATCCTCAGCTTACTGTTCGCGTAAGTGGTTATGCTGTTAACTTTATCAAACTGACAAAAGAACAGCAGGATGAAGTTATCTCCAGAACATTCCACGATAAGATTTAAGATATGCAAGGCTATATTCATTCAAAAGAAAGCTTCGGCACTGTAGATGGTCCGGGGATAAGATATGTAATTTTCATGCAGGGATGTCCTATGAGATGTGCCTATTGCCATAATCCTGACACATGGGAATTCACTAAGAATAATGCAGTAACTCCCCAGGAAATCCTAAAGGATTTCAACAAAAACCGTGCATTCTACAGTAATGGTGGTATTACCGTTACAGGTGGAGAACCATTAATGCAAATTGAATTTATAACAGAGCTTTTCAAGCTTTGTAAAAATGAAAATATTCATACTTGTATTGATACTTCAGGAATAACCTTTAATCCTGATAACACTTTGCAATTTGATAATCTAATGAAATTTACAGATTTGATAATGCTCGATATCAAACATATAGATCCCAAAAAACATTTAAACTTAACCGGTAAAGATAATAAAAACATTTTGTCTTTTGCAAAGTATATTTCGGAAAACAATATCAATTTATGGATAAGATATGTAGTGGTTCCCTGTATAACTGATAATCCTGAAGATTTAATAAATCTCGGCAGGTTTATTGGAAAACTTAGAACTTTAAAAGCATTAGATGTAATTCCCTACCACACTTTAGGCATATCAAAATATGAAAAGATGGGTATCGATTACCCTTTACAAGATATTCAAAAATGTTCTGTTGAAGAATGTATTAAAGCTAAGAAATATATTATTGAAGGTATAAACCAGGGAATGTAAAAAAAGTTCATAATCGTAAAAATGCTTAAAATAAATATTACTAATATATTTTTAAACTTATTAAATGGCAAAAAATATATTACTTAAGGAAAAAATCGTTTTTAAACGATTTTTTCTATTTAAACAAGCATTTTTACTCGAACGAATTTCGCCTCTC
>JAZNWH010000092.1:0-24937 GCA_045593265.1 Clostridia bacterium
TTAGTATCCGAACTCGCCTAAATCAAGTAAAATAGCTGTTTTTTCATCGTTGTCGGTCTTATAATACGAAAGTATTACTGCGACCTGCCGCCTTGAAAAAGCAACAATTTTATCTTGCTTTAGGTTCGAAGAATTTTCGGAACTGTGTTTTTGCGTTAATGTGAGGCAAAAACGCAGTAAATGCTGACGCATTTGCGAGTATTTTAACAATGCAGTAGCGTAAAAACACGTTCCCAAAACGGGTTCGGATATTAACGCAACTGCTTAAGGAGAATTTATATGAAAAAGGTTGTTATTACAGGTGGAAATAAGGGTATAGGCTTAGCTTGTACAAAAATGTTTCTTGAAAAAGGATTTAAAGTAGTAGTTGTTGCCCGAAATTTTAAAGATTTTTTATACATTGCTGATGAAAATGTGGAATGTGTTGAGTTTGATGTAAGTAATGTAAATGAAATCAAAGCACTTTGTGAAAAAATAGGAGATACTGATGTATTGGTAAATAATGCAGGAATTATGTATTCTCTGCCGTATAATGATTATCCTCAGGATAAGCAAAATCGACTTATGAACGTTAATTTGTACGCGCCCATAGAATTTATAAAATATTTTTCTGATAAGATGATTTCAAAAGGTAAAGGGAAAATTATAAATGTTACATCGGTAGCAGGACAGATAGGCCATCCCGATATATGGTACGGTGTTTCAAAAGCAGGTTTGATAAATGCAACCAAAAGCTTTGCTAAAATTCTTGCACCAAATGGAATTACAGTAAACGCAGTTGCACCGGGACCTACTATTACTGATATGATGAATGTAATACCTGAAGACAGAAAGAATACTATGAAATCAAACACATATACAAAAAGATTTGCTCAGGCCGATGAAATTGCCAAAGCAATTTTGTGGTTGGGAACAGATGCACCTGAATATATTAACGGATTCTGTATTGATCTAAATAACGGAGCATTTCCAAGATAGAAATATAAAATGCGAATGGATATCCATTCGCGTTTTATATTTCTCTTTTTAAATAAACCATATCAATTAATTGCTTTCCGCATTCAAAAATCGGATGGTCGTAGTTATCAGTGAAAAAATTCTTTACGATATGAGATTTTACAAATCCACATTTTTCATAAAAGGGAACTGTTAAGGGGCTGTCGCCTGTTCCAACTATGATTGTTTTAAATACTCCTTTGTATAGGTTACAGATATAGTTGATTAATATCTTTCCGTAGCCTTTTCCTTGAAAATCGGGATGAATTGCTATGTTTTTTATCTCAACAATACCATTACCTTCGTCTGTAACTACACAAACACCTATTGGTTTGTCTTCTTCTAAAATATAAAGACTGCCCCTTTGTAAATATTTATCAATCATGCTTTCTTGTTCATCAGCTAAAAGCAACAATTCAATGTACTTTTTCTTGTTTTCGCAAATTTCTATGATTTTCAACATTTTCACTCCTGAATAATATCTTTAAATTCATTTTATAATTAGGTTACAGGAAAGATGCACCTTGTTTTTAATGAATTGACAACTTTGTTGTCATGAATTGGCTATTGCCATGAATTCTCGCTTCGCTCCATGAATTGAATTGTCTTAATGTACCGCAAGGTGCAATTCATGAGCCATATGGCTCAATTCATGAAATTTTTAATTTTCAATTCACGCCACAAGGCAATTCATTGATTTCAAGCTTTGCTTGAAATCATTATAACATATATTTTCAATAATATCAATTGAAAATCAGTCAGGGGCTTCTCGACAGGAAAACAAAAAATATTTGTAAAAATGCATAATCTGTGATATACTTATAGTAAGTATGGTTTTATACGGAGGATATGATGAAAAAATTACTTTTATCAGCACTTGTGATGATTGTGATTTTTATGGCAGGAGCGGTTTTTGCTGAAGAAAGTGCAGTTCCTGTTTTAATGTATCACAACATAAATGATAATTATAATCCGCAGAACAGTAATATTGAAATTTCAAATGTTGCGTTTAAAGAGCATATGCAGGCAATAAAAGATAATGGATATACTGCCATAACATTTTCTCAGCTTATTGCTTTTGTAGAAAATGGCGAAGCACTGCCCCAAAAACCTATTTTAATTACTTTTGATGACGGATATCTTAATAATTACACTAACGCATTTCCTCTGCTTAAGGAAATGGATATGAATGCTACGATTTTTGTCGTAACAGGCAGAATGGGGATGCAGGGAGGCGTTACTTATCCTCATTTCACATGGGAACAGGCAAAAGAAATGGAAAACAGTGGAATTATAGACATACAAAGTCATACTGTTTACCATAATGATTTAACTGCAATATCTGACGAAAATCTTGTATTTGAATTAAGAAAATCGAGATTTATGATTTATAAATACCTTGGAAAGAAGTCGGATATACTTGCTTATCCTTACGGAAACTTTAATGATAAGATAAAGCAAGCGGCACAGAAAGCAGGGTATAAAGCTTGTGTTGAAATTAAATTAGGTACGCCGGGTGTTAACAGAAAAAATGCAGATTTATTTGCACTTAAACGAATAACAGCTTTCGGAACAATGAGTGGCGAAGATTTGATTAATACAATTGAACAGAATATGGGAGTTAAAGATGAAAACTGATATATTAGGTGTTTTATTTGATAATTATACAGTAGAAGAATCGGTGGATGTCGCAATAAAATCACTTGCAAGGAACAAGCCTTTTGTAATCTACACCCCAAATCCCGAAATAGTTAATGTAACAAAAACAGATAAGGAATTTTTAAAAATACTTAATTCTGCAGACATTGTAACCCCTGATGGTATTGGTATCGTTTATGCATCCAAAATACTTAAGGGAAATATTACAAACAGGGCACCTGGATTTGATATATCAAAAGGTATAATTAAAAGACTTGACGAGATTTCAGGCTCTGTTTATATATTCGGTGGTAAAGACGGAGTAGCTGAACTGGCAGCTGAAAATTTAAAAAAAGAGCACAGAAATCTTGTAATAAGTGGTGTTCACAATGGTTATTTTGAAGATGACAGTGAAATTATTGAAGATATTTCAAAAGCATCACCCGACTTACTTTTAGTTTGTCTTGGTGCACCAAAACAGGAAAAATGGATTTATCAGAACAAAGAAAAATTAAATGCAGGAATTATAATAGGTGCAGGTGGTTCGGTAGATGTATTTTCAGGGCAGGTAAAAAGAGCGCCTGAATTTTATACGAAACATGGACTTGAATGGTTTTACAGACTAATTACTCAACCTACAAGAATTAAACGAATGATAAAATTACCTTTATTTTTAATTGATGTATTATTGAAGGGAGAAAAAAATAATGCGCGTTAAACTGATACAGTATACACCTGATTGTGAAAAATTAATTGCATCAGGAGCAAAATTGTGTTACTCAAATGCAGGAATAGATGCAATAAGCGAAAATCTTGACCGTGAGGGAACAGAAAAGTTTCTTAATATGCTTCTTTCTATGGGACACGAAAGTCCGATTGAGCATGCGAGCTTTACCTTTGCAGTGGAGGGTGTAAGCAGAAGCTTGCTTGCACAGCTTACAAGACACAGAATAGCAAGTTATACAGTAAAATCTCAGAGATACGTTAAAGAAGGACAGTTCGAATTTGTTACACCTCCTGAAATTGAAAATGATGAAGAAGCAAAGAAAATTTATATTGAAACCATGAAAATGGAACAGGAAGCTTATAATAAGCTTAGCGAAATACTTGAAAAGAAGCATTATGAAACTTTTATTTCTCAGGGTGTTGACGAAAAGAAAGCTAAAAATATGGCTGAAAAGAAAGCAATTGAGGATGCCAGATATGTGTTGCCTAATTCCTGTGCCACCACACTTATGATGACTTTTAACGCAAGAAGTCTTTATAATTTTTTTGAGCATCGTTGTTGCGAAAGAGCTCAGTGGGAAATAAGAATTATGGCTGACAAAATGCTTGAACTTGTCAAAGAGGTTGCTCCTGTGTTGTTCAAAAAATGTGGACCTCCCTGTCTTAAAGGTGCATGCCCTGAGGGTAAAATGAGTTGTGGTAAAATGATTGAAAAAAGAAATGAATATCTTGGGAGTTGAATATATTGAAAGGTAAACTTATTGTTATTGAAGGCTTGGATGCAAGCGGAAAAGCTACTCAAACTAAACTTGTAGCAGAGAAATTAAGGGAAATGAACTATAACGTTATGCAGATATCATTTCCTGATTATGAAAGTAATTCGTCAGCACTCGTTAAGATGTATCTTAACGGAGAGCTTTCTGAGAATGCTGATGATATAAATCCTTATGCAGCTTCAAGCTTTTATGCTGTTGACAGATATGCATCATTTAAGAGAAACTGGGAAAAATTCTATCTTGATGGAGGAATTATAGTTTCTGACAGATATACAACATCAAATATGATTCATCAGGCATCCAAAATTGAGGGAGTTAGGGCAAAAAACTTGTATCTTGACTGGCTTGCGGATTACGAATATAAGCTTTTGAAATTACCGGCTCCAAATAAAGTTATATTTCTTGATATGCCTCCCGAATATTCTCAGATGCTTATGGCAGAAAGAATGAATAAAATTACAGGACAGGAAGCAAAAGATATCCATGAACGTGATAAAAGTCATTTAAGTAAAAGCTATGAAAATGCACTTTATGTAGCAAAAAAATTTGATTGGGGACATGTTTTCTGTGTAGAAGACGGAAATGTACGCACAATTGATGATATAAATGAAGAAATTATGAATGTGATAAAAAAAGATGTTCTCAGAAAGAAGATACATAATAAATAGGAGAATGATATATGGTAAATGTTTATCTTGCACAAGGCTTTGAAGAGGTTGAAGCGATTAGTGTGATTGATATGCTTCGAAGAGCAGGTGTTGAAGTTAATACAGTATCCGTAGAAGGTGAGTTTGTAACAGGGGCACATAATATAACAATTAAGGCAGATATGCTTATTGGAGAAGAAAAGCCAAGCGAAATGATTTTTCTTCCCGGGGGAATGCCGGGTGTTACTAACCTTTTAAATTGCGAAGCATTGAGAGAAATTTTAGTTAAGCATAACAGTGATGGGAAAATGATTGCTGCCATTTGTGCTGCACCTATGATTTTAGGAAGACTTGGAATTGTAAATGGTAAAAAGGCAGTATGTTATCCCGGCTTTGAAGATGAGCTAAAAGGTGCTGAGGTTTTATTCGATAATGTTTGCGTCAGCTCAAATATAATAACATCGAGAGGCGCAGGGACAGCGTTAGAGCTTTCTTACGAGCTGATAAAAATATTAAAATCTTACCAAAAAGCCGACGATATAAAAAAAGGAATAATAGATAACAGATGAAAAAAAAGACCAAATCAAAAATTAAGACCATATCCATATTAAGTACAGCTTTTGTGTTGATTGCTGTTTGTCTTATTTTGACTGAATTTTATGGAATAGCGAGAAATGAAAAAGAAATTAATATAGCTGTACCTAAAGGAGCAACTGCTTATGATATAGCTTTGATTCTTGAGGAAAATGAGCTTATTTCTTCAAAATACAGCTATTATTTATACGCAAGGCTTACAAAACCTTTATACAAGCACGGCCTTCATAAGGTGAACGCAGTAAGCTATAAGGATATTACGGATGCTTTATGTGCCGATGATAATGTAGTTATGGTTAATATTACAATTCCTGAAGGCTACGAAATGAAAGAAATAGCAGAAAAGCTTTCAAAAGAGGGGATTGTTTCAGTGGAAAAATTTTATAAAGCCGCTGACCCTGAATTGTACGATTATTGGTTTCTTGAGAATATTCCAAAGAGAGAAGATTCTCTTGAAGGATATTTGTTCCCTGATACTTACAGAATATCAGGAACTGAAAGTGCTCAGGAAATTATAAATATGATGCTTGCAAATTTTGATAGGCGAATAACCGGCGAAATGAGAAAACAGGCTGAAAAATCAGAGTATACCTTTGATGAAATAATAACTCTTGCTTCAATAATTGAGAGAGAGGCTGCTGATTATAATGAATTTCCTAAGGTTGCAGGTGTGTTTTATAACAGATTAAACAAGGTAGGAGAATCAAACGGATACCTTGAATCCTGTGCAACAGTACAGTATATTCTAAAGGAAAGAAAAAATGTTTTATCTGTAGCAGATACGAAAATTGATTCGGAATATAACACTTATAAATATCCGGGATTGCCTGTAGGACCTATTGCTTCTCCATCACTCACAGCAATTAAGGCAGCACTTTATCCTGAAAAGACAGATTATCTTTATTTTGTTGCAGATGGTAACGGAAGACACTATTTTGCAAAGGATTATAATACACATTTACAAAATACTAAAAAGGCAGGATTGTAGAATTGCGTGGAGAAAAGATAAATCAGGATTATATAACAGAGTATCTGTCAGAAGTTCTCCCTGAGAGTGAAGGATTTTTGAAGGAACTTGAAATTTATGCAAAGGAAAATCAGGTACCAATAATATATCCTGAAGTAAGAAGTTTGCTTGATGTTTTATGTAAAATACATAAACCTTCAAGAATTCTTGAAATAGGAACAGCTATAGGTTATTCTGCTTTGGTTATGAACAATGCATTGAAGGGAAAAGTTAGTATAACAACGGTAGAGCGAGACTCTGTTATGAGTACATTGGCACTTGAAAATTTCAAAAAGTCAGGAACAAATAATATAAGGCTCATAGAAGACGATGCAGTAGTAGTTCTTGATTCACTTACATCGAAATTCGATTTGATTTTTATAGACGCAGCTAAAGGATATTATAATGATTTTTTTGACAGATGCATAAATCTTATTAATGATAATGGAATTATAATTTGCGACAATGTATTATATAAAGGTATGACAGCAACTGATGAATTACTGACAAGACACAGACAGAAAACTATAGTAGTAAGAATGAGAGATTTTCTTGACACAATTTGTAATCATAAAAATCTTTCAACATCAATAATTCCTATCGGTGATGGGGTATCGGTATCGTATTATAAGGAGGCATAATAAATTGAAAAAACCGGAACTTTTAGCACCTGCCGGAAGTCTAACAAAGCTTAAATTTGCTTTTAAGTACGGTGCAGATGCTGTATATATAGGTGGAGAGGCGTATTCACTTCGCGAGGCGGCTGAAAATTTTTCTATGGAGGAAATTGCACAGGGAATAGAGTATGCTCATAACCTTGCCAAAAAGGTTTATATAACTGCAAATATTTTACCTCATAATGAAGATTTAAAGGAATTTGAAGAATATGTAAAGGCTGTTCATAAAATGGGTGCAGATGCTATAATAATAAGCGATTTAGGACTTTTTGATATAGCAAGAACTGTTGCTCCTGATTTACCTGTTCATATAAGCACACAGGCAAATAATGTTAATTATGCTTCGGCAAATATGTGGCACAAAATGGGTGCAAGCAGAGTTATACTTGCCCGTGAACTTTCTTTAAAAGAAATGAAAGAAATCAAAGAGAATATTTCTCCTGACCTTGAAACTGAATGCTTTGTTCATGGTGCTATGTGTATTTCTTATTCAGGACGTTGTCTTCTTTCAAATTATATGACTGCAAGGGATAGTAATTTAGGTGCATGTTCACATCCTTGCCGTTGGAAGTATCATCTGGTTGAAGAACAAAGACCTGATGAGTACCTTCCTGTTATTGAAAACGAAAGAGGTACATTTATTTTTAACTCAAAAGATTTATGTATGCTTAAACATATCCCTGAATTAATTGATGCAGGCATAACAAGCTTTAAAATTGAAGGCAGAGTTAAAAGTGAATATTATGTGGCAGTAATAACAAAGGCTTACAGAGATGCAATAGATGCATATTTTGAAAATAAGGAAGCTCACGAAAGTGTTTGGGATGAAATTTACAAGGTAAGCCACAGAGAATATACAACAGGGTTTTTCTTTGGAAAGCCTGACGGTGGACAACAGATTTATACATCAAGCTCGTATGTTCGTAATTATGATCTTGTTGGACTGATTACAGGGTATGATGAGGATAAAAAGCTTTTAAAAATTTCTCAGAGAAATAAATTTTTTGCAGGTGATGAGTTGGAAGTTTTAACTCCTTGCGGACCGTTTAAAACACTGATAGCTGAAAAAATGTATAATGAAAAATTTGAAGAAATCAATGACTGTCCTCATGCTACTATGACAATTTATATACCATCGGATGTTGAATATCCCGAGGGAAGCTTTATAAGAAAAGCGAGAGAGTAAATAAAAAATACAGTTCTGTTCAAAATAATTATGGTGATTATTTTGAACAGAATTTTTTTGAAAAGAATCTATGCTATTAAGCTTTTATGCTATATATTGCTTATTTGTATGTGTCTTAGACTTTACAATTTAATGATTGTAAGACATCGTGAAATTTCACTTCTTGCATCAGAAACTAACACAGTATCCTTGTCAGTAACAACAGACAGAAATGATATCTGCGACAGGCATATGCGTAAACTTACGGGAGTTAATTTGTCTGATTATGCGGTGATTTTCCCCAGTGGAAATAATGATAACGATTTTGAGTGTTGCAGGTTTGTAGCTTGTTTTTCGGATACTGATGAATATAAACTTTATAATGATTTGAGAAAGTATGGTAAAGTATATACTCCCGTAACTAAAAGTGAAGAGTTCCAAAAGAAAAACAAATTTCCTAACGCAAAAATAATAACGTTGAATACGAGATATCCTCAAAGCAGTCCTTTGTGTAGTGTTGTAGGTTATTTGTCTGACTTAAAAGGTGTCAGTGGACTTGAAAAGCTGTATGATGAAATTCTGTCAGATACAGATTTAAAAATCAGAGGTATGGCTGATGCTAAAATGACATATGTTCCCGGTGGAGATGTCAGCTTGTATAATTCCCGTGCACGCAAGTTTGTTAAAACTACTCTTGATTTGGAGTATTCTTCATACTGTTTTGATGCACTTAAAAATGCAGGAGTTAAGGGTGCTGCAGTTTTGCTTGATGTGGAGACCTTTGATGTTCTTGCTATGGTGAGTATGCCGGGGTTTGATCAAAACAATGTAGGAGATTTTTTAAACAGCAGTGATGGAAATTTATCTAACCGATGCCTTATGAATTATGATTTAGGCTCTATCTTCAAAATTGTTGTGGCTTGCAGTGCTATGGAAAATAAGTCGGCAGAAAAAAATGATATATATTACTGTAATGGCGTAAGAACAGTTTCGGGAAAGGATATAAAATGTCATAATTTGTCAGGACATCAATGGGTGGATATGGAAAATGCTTTTATGCAATCCTGTAATCCTGCTTTTATAGATATAGGATTGAAAACAGGTTATGAAAATATAATTGATATGGCGAAAAAATTCGGTTTTGGAGAAAAGATTTTATATCCTCAGGATTTTGTACAGTCAACAGGAACTCTTCCAAGTGTAAAGAAAAATAATAAGATAGATTTGGCAAATATTTCTATAGGTCAGGGAACTTTAAACGGAAACGTAGTTCAAGGCGCTGTTTTAAGTGCTGTAATAGCAAGTGGTGGTATAAAAAGAAATGTTAATATGGTTGATTGTATAGTTTCCGAAACAGGAGAAGTCATAGAAAAGGTCAGAAATGATAAAAGCGAGCGTATTATTTCCGAAGAAACAGCGAGAAAAGTGTATAATATGATGATTAAAACTAATCTCGCAGGAACAGGAACAACGGGGTTTATTGATTATTATGGAAGTGGAGGTAAAACAGGAAGTGCTCAAACAGGATGGAGTGTTGACGGGGAGTTGTATCAGCACGGATGGTATACGGGATTTTTCCCGGCTGATAATCCAAAATTTGCTTTGTGTGTTTTTGTAGAAAACGGAAAATCGGGCAGCGAATCAGCCTGTCCCATATTTAAAGAAATAGGAGAAAAGGTTCTTTCTCAAAAGTAAAAAAAGTGATAAAATTTTGAAATTTATATAACTTGAAAAATTATGACTCTTTTCGCTTGTAAAAAACAAAAAAGTATTGTATAATATATCTTGTGTTATTGTGCTTACAATACAATACTTTTTTACATAAGAATAATATCCGAAAGGAAAAACAGATAATGAAGAATAAAACAACTGTGCGACTAATGGGGCAGGAATATACTGTTACCAGCGATGCAAGTGAAGAGCATATGCAGAGAGTGTGTCTGTATGTGGATGGAAAATTCAAAGATATTTCGTTGAGAAACGGATTTTTGAACACAAATATGACTGCTGTTCTTACTGCTGTAAATATTGCAGAGGATTTTCTTGTAGTAAGTGATGACAACCTTGAACTTACCAAGAAAAATAAGATAGCTAACGATGAAATTTTCAGACTCAGAGAACAAATATCAAAATTAACAGAAGAAAATGAAAGAATAAAAAAAGGTGGTAATTTGCGATGAAACTTAAAATTAAGTACATACCAAACTCTAAAGGAGAAACAGTAAATAAGCCTTTTTACGCAACAAGTGGAAGTGCAGGTATGGATTTGTCTGCATGTCTTGATGAGCCTGTGGTAATAAAAAAAGGCGAAATAAAAATGATTTCTACAGGAATAGCAATTTCACTTCCGTCAAATGAATATGTTGCATATATTTACGCACGAAGCGGACTTGCTTGTAAAAAAGGTATATGCCTTGCAAATTCTGTAGGTGTTGTTGATAGTGATTACAGAGGCGAAATTAAATGTGGACTCATAAATCTTTCAAATGAAGATTTTACAGTAAATCATGGTGATCGTATAGCACAGCTTGTTATAGCTCCTGTAGCTATAGCTGAAATTGAGGAATGTGAAACTCTTGATGAAACTCAGCGTGGTTCCGGTGGTTTTGGGTCTACAGGAGTATGAAACTTTTAAAAAAAGGAGACTTGTTGATAATTGTTCTTGTAATTGTGGCAGGAGCATTGCTTACATTTTTCCTTTCGCAAGATAGTGGAAAATATGTTGAGATTACCTGTAACGGAACACTTTACGGTGAATATTCCCTGAGTGAAGATAAAAGCTTTAAAGTTGAAAGTGAATTTGGATGGAACGAGGTTGTAATTTCTGACGGAAAAGTGTATGTATCAGATGCCTCTTGCAGAGACAAGCTCGATGTGGCACAAGGGAAGATTTATAAGTCAGGACAAAGTATAATTTGCTTGCCTAACAGGTTAAGTATAGCAGTAAAGGGGCGGAAAGATATTGATGCACTTTCCTATTAAAAGATATATAGCTATAAATGCAATTCTTTCATGCGTTGGAATACTATTAGGATATGTTGAAAGCTTGCTTATTCCCGATTTGTTTTTACCGGGAATGAAGCTTGGAATTTCTAATATTGTAATTCTCTATGCAGTAATAAATATGAGAAAAAGAGATGCTTTTTGTATAGGGCTGATAAAGTCTCTGGTAAACGGCCTTGCTTTTTCAGGTTTAATGTCGTGTTTCTACTCCGTTTGCGGTGTCTTTTTATCCGTTTTAATTATGATTATGCTTAAAAAATTTTATCCACTGTTTTTTTCGTGTACAGGAATAAGTGTTGCAGGAAGTGCTTTTTTTAACATAGGGCAGGTTTTGGCTGCGGTACTTATACTCAGAACTATTGCTCCTATATATTACCTTGGATATTATTTGCTTCTTTCTGTGTTGACAGGAATTGTAACTGGAATTGTTACTGAGATTATTATAAAAAAAGGTGTTGTAAAAATAAATTGAGAAGAAGAAACAGTAAATTAAAAAGAAATTTAATATTTTTAGTTCTTGGTGCAGCATTGGTTGCTGTTTGTGTTTTTACTCCTTTTCTTAAAGGTGTTGCATCAATTACAGGATCAATTACATCTCCGTTGCAGACAGGCATAACAAAAATATCTGATTTTGTTGGAGGCACTTTTAGTTATTGGGGAAGAATAAAGAACGTAGATAAAGAAAATGCGTTTCTTAAAGAACAAAATAAAAAGCTTGCTGAAGAGAACAGAAATTTTAAAAGATATAAAGATGAAATCGATAAACTAAATGAGTTGCTTGAACTTAAGGGTGATTATACTAAGTATGAATCAACTGCTGCAACTGTCATAGGAAAAGATGCAGGAAATTGGTTTAATGTGTTTACTCTTAACAAGGGTGAAAATCACGGGATTGAAGAGAATTCCATAGTGATTGTTCCTGAAGGTATAATAGGCAGAGTATGCGAAACAGGAAAAAACTGGTGTAAGGTTATATCTCTTGTAGATGAAGACCATTCTGTTAGTGGAACTGTAGTCAGAACGGGCGATCTCGTGCAGATTGACGGAGATTTACAGTTAATGAAAAGCGGTCTTTGTAAAATGTCGGTTATTACAGAAAATGCAAATGTACTTATAGGAGATACTATAGTAACATCAGGGGTAGGAGGTATATATCCGGAAGGTATTTATATCGGTAAAGTACAGTCCTTTAAAAATAATACAGAGGGAACGGGCAACTATGCAATAATAACTCCGGGTGTTGATTTTGCACATATTACTGATGTGCTTGTTCTACTTAATCCCGATGACTAACAGAAAGGTATGTTAACGTGAAAAATCACGTTAACGACATTAAAAAAGCCCGTGCGATTTTCGGCAAATTAGAAACGCACATGGGCAAAATATCCATTTAACACTTTGTCCGCCTACAATGCGGTGTTAAATTTTCATTACTCTTTGTAGGCGGAAAGGCTATGGATATTTTTATGGATATAAATTTGAGAAAAGCTATTTTTGTTGTCATAAATATATTGCTTCTATTACTTCAGGTTACGGTTTTCCCAAGTTTTAAAATAGGATGGCTGAATGTGAATTTTGCACTTATAAGTGTTGTGTTTACTGCACTTTTTACAGATGGTATGCTCTTTGCAGTAAACGGTCTGATTATGGGATTTTGGTTTGATATTCTTGCTTACAGAAGTATTGGATATTATACTTTGTTGTTTATATGTACTGCAATAGTAATTAAGCTATTTTCAAAGATGGTTAACAGATATGGCTTTTTCACAGGAATGATTATTATTTTTTCAGCAACATTTCTGACAGAGATAATTACTTACTGGACACATTTCGTTGCAAAAGGAATAACATATAATGCATTCGTTCTTACAAAGATAATAATGCCTCAAGCCCTTGTAAATACAGTAGCATCGGTATTCTTATTCTGGATTTATCTGTGGCTTATAAAAAAGCTTGATCTTAAGCAACTGCGTTAATATTCCAACCTGTTTTGGGAACGTGTTTTTACGCTACTGTATTCGTTAAAATACTAGCAACTACTTAAAAATTATAGGAGGTAGTTATGAGATACAATAAAGCAATGCGTCTTTTCGTAATTGGCATAATCGTAGTGATTATGTTTTCTTTGTGTCTCGTAAGACTGATAAATCTTCAAATAATAAATGGTTCAAATTTGCGTAAGGTTTCAGAAGACAAGCTGTATATGTCTATGTCTGTCAAAGCACCGAGAGGTAATATTTTAGACCGTTATGGTAATGTTCTTGCTACGAATAAACAAGGTTACAGTATAAGAATACAGAAAACGGATATGTCCCGAGAAGAGCTTTCTGAGGTAATAAAAAACCTTATGAAGCTTCTTGCAAAGGAGAATATTGTTATAAATGACCAGTTTCCTGTAAGTAAAGAAGAACCCTTTGGCTTTACATTCAAGGATGATGATGAAAAGACAGCAGTTGCAAAGCTTTATGAATGGGAAGAAGAGTACGGTATTGAAAAAACAAAGGATGTAAAGGAGGTTATTAATGCATTCTGCGACAAGTATGACATTGATTCAAAGTATGATTATAATATGAAGCGAAAAGTAGTCGGAATTATGTATGATATGAACCAAAGAGGTTTTAGTATCTATAATCCGTACATTCTTGCTGAGGATGTGTCTGCTCAGGTAATAGCTATTGTAAAAGAAAACAGCTCTGTTTTAGAAGGCGTAACCATTGTAGAGACACCTATAAGAGTATATCCAAATGGCACATTGGCAGCACATTTATTAGGAAATGTAGGCGTTATTTATCAGGATGAATATGAAAAACTGAAAAATAAGAATTACAGTATGGATGCAATCATAGGTAAGCAGGGAATAGAACTCGCTATGGAGGATTATTTGAAAGGCGAGGATGGAATACAGGGATTTAATCAGACTCTTGAAGTGTTGAGTGATGTTGTAACAACTGTTAATCCTGTTCAGGGGGATAATGTTTTTCTTACGATAGATGCAGATCTGCAAAAAGTAATGGAAGATGAACTGTCAAGTGTGATAACAAATCTCAGTAAGTCTGTACCTGACTGTAATGCAGGAAGTGCAGTGTGTGTAGATGTAAATAACGGAGAAATACTTGCAATGTGTTCATATCCAACATACCCTCCCTCAGAATATAATAAAAAATATAATGAACTTATTGCAGATGAAGGAAATCCTGTGTGGAATCGTGCTATTGGCGGAGCTTATGAACCAGGTTCTACGTTCAAAATGGTTACAGCAATAGCTGCAATAGAAGAAGGAATTATAGGCCCATATGATACGATTCTCGATAAGGGTGTTTACAAGTATTATAAGGATTATCAGCCTCAGTGTATGGAATGGAAATACGGTAAAACTCACGGATATGTAGACGTTGTTACAGCACTTCAGGAATCATGTAACTATTATTTCTTTGATGTGGGAAGAAGACTTGGTATTGATAAGCTGACAGAGTATGAGAAAAAATTCGGCTTTGGTCAGATAGCTGATATTGAGATAGGTGGAGAAGTCGCAGGTACTATAGCAAGTCCTGAAAACCGTAAAAAAAGAGGTATGATATGGAATCCCGGAGATACTCTGCAGGCATCAATCGGACAATCAGATAATCTTATTACACCATTGCAACTTGCAAATTATGTTGCAACAATTGCAAATGGGGGAACAAGATATCAGCCTCATCTTGTTAAAACTGTCAAAAAGCATCAAACAGGTGAAATAATCCTTGACAAAAAGAGTGAAATTGTTGAAAAAGTAGATATAAGTGAAAAAACATTAAGTGCAGTAAAAAAGGGTATGAATAAGGTTACTCAGGAAGGAACAGCAAGCAGTGTATTTAAGGATTTCTTTATTGATATAGCAGGTAAAACCGGAACTGCAGAAGTTAATAAAGGCTCAAATACAGGTGTGTTTGTTGCATTTGCGCCCTACGATAACCCTAAAATAGCTATTGCTATTGTTATAGAACATGGTACTGCAGGATATCTTGCAGCACCGGTTGCCAAGGCAGTGTTTGAAGAATATTTCAGCGGAGACGGAATAAGTGATTATTATTCAGTAAAACAGCTTAATAAATAAATACTTATAAGGAGTATAACGTGAAAGTTCCTTTTTCGTTATCGCCTTCGGGTAGATTTGATTGCCCGTGCGAAATTTTCTTCGCTTTTACTTATAAACGCATATGGGTGTAAAAGCTCTTATCATTTTTGACCATACGGATAAGAGAGTTTTAATTGCTATTTGTGCCGACGTGTGGCGGCAGAACGGAGATTTTTATGGGAAAGATACTTGTTGTTGCTTCAGGTAAAGGTGGAGTAGGTAAAACTACAGTTACGGCAAATATCAGCATTGCACTTTCATCTATGGGAAAAAATGTGGTAGCAGTTGATACTGATTTAGGATTAAGAAACCTTGATTTGGCACTTGGTCTTGAAAATTCAGTAATTTACGATATTGTAGATGCTGCTCTGGAAAATTGTCGTATCCGTGAAGCAGTTATAAAGGATGCAAAATATAATAAGTTGGCATTTATGCCTGCTTCTCAGTTTAAAGATGATATAACTGTTGAATTTGAAAAATATAAAAAAGTTTTCTTTGAACTCAAAGAAAAATATGATTATGTAATAATAGATTGTCCTGCAGGAATAGGAGAAATGGTTAAACAGCTGATAAAGATTTCGGATATGGCAATCATTGTTGCAAATCCTGACCCTTATTCTTTGAGAGATGCAGATAAACTTGCATACATTATGGAACAATCAGGTGTAGGAGATATAAGACTTGTTATCAACAGAATGAGAAAAAATATGATTTATAAGGGTATAATGCCTGATATACGTTCCATTATGGAAACTCTTGCAATAAGGCTTTTGGGCGTTGTTTATGAAGATGAGAAGTTTGTAGAATGTTCCATAACAGGTATTCCTCTTGTTATGGATAAGAAAAACAAACAGCAAAAATGTTTTCTCGATATTGCTAAAAGAATAATGGGGTTAAATATACCTATTACCGAAATAAAGAAAAAACGTTTTTTCAGATAGAATAATACATAAATTCCTTTCGTATAATTAAGCGGAGGGAATAGTTATGTCTGAAAGAAAAATAACCAGTAAACGTAATACTAAAACTGAAAATAATATTTTCTTTAAAAAAACACTTATCCAAAGTGCTGTTTCAGTTGTGATTTTGGTTATAATGATTTTGAGTATTAGATTAGGTGGTAAAAATTCTTATTTTAATACTCAGGTAAGAAAATACCTTAACGAAAGTACCGATATAAAGACAACAACCCGTAATGTATATACTAAAGCACGTGAAGTAATCAATGATGAAATAATTCCTGTTTTCAATAATATTAGTATAAACAATGATTGATGTTTCGCCTGCGTTTGTAGTTACGTTGTTTGTTTATATGGTTACAGGTAATTTTAAAGTTGCTTTAGTTGCTTATCTTTCAGCTTTTATTCACGAAATATCTCATGTATTAACAGCACGGATATTTGGTTGCTATGTGAAAAAAATATCTTTTCTGGCTTGTGGTTTTAACGCACAGTTTAAAAATTTAAATAAAGTATCCTGTGAAAAAGAGTTAATAATTGCAATTTCAGGACCTTTGACAAATCTGTTACTATCATTACTGTCCTTATATTTACCAATAGATTATAATTTAAAAATTATAATTTCAAAAATCAATATTTATATGCTTGCTATCAATCTTCTTCCTGTTTATCCATTGGATGGAGGGAGAGTAGTTTATGCATTTATTAAGAATGAAATAACGCAAGTAAAGGCTGATAAATTAATCAATATGATATCAGTTTGTGTGTCATTACTTGTTCTTATATCTGGTATAATATGTGTTTTTTTATGGCAGAAGAATATAAGTCTGCTTATAGTTTCTCTTTATATTATTTCAAATTTGTCTTTTGAAAAACATCAGGTAAAATGCGATGATGATATAAAAACTATAAAGAAAATGAAAATTTTTTGTTGCCATAAAGACTGTGGTTTTGGTGATATAATATTAAAAACGGGAATTAACAGAAATATTTTTGTTTTTGTTGTTGACAAAAATGAATATATCTGCGGATATATTACAGGCGTTGATTTAAAAAACGCTGCATTTGAAAACAGATATGGCGAAAATATTACGCCATATATAAAAGAAATTACTAACGGAGGAATTTTTAATGGGAATTGAGATGCTGGATAAGGCTTTGAATGAAGTTCAGAAGCCTGCCCGTTATATAGGGGGAGAAATTAACAGCGTTGTAAAAGATTTTGATAATACACCATGTCGTGTTGCTTTTTGCTTTCCTGATGTTTACGATATAGGTATGTCGCATCTGGGTATGAAAATTCTTTATCATATGTTAAATGACGAAGAAGATTGTCTTTGTGAAAGAGTTTTTGCTCCCTGGTCGGATATGGAAGAAAAAATGAGAGAGTATAATATACCACTATATTCTCTTGAAACGAAAACACCTGTTAAGGATTTTGATTTAATTGGTTTCACACTTCAGTATGAAATGTCATACACCAATATTTTAAATATGCTCGAGCTTGCCGGTGTTCCGCTTCTTGCAAGGGACAGATACGATAAAACATTTGTTTGTTTTGGTGGCCCCTGTGCATATAATTGCGAACCTTTGGCTGATTTTGCCGATTTTGTAATGCTCGGGGCAGGAGAAGAGGTATTTATTGAAGTAAAAGATAAATACATACAGTGGAAAAACTCAGGCAGAACAAGAAAGGAATTTTTAGAAGAAATTGCCCTGATTGACGGGATTTATGTTCCATCCTTTTATGATGTTGTTTACAACGACGATAATACTGTAAAAGAGATAAAGGTCAATAACAAAAATGCAGCCGAAAGACCTATAAAAAGAATTATAAAAGATATGGATAAGGTGTATTTTCCTGACCGTCTTGTAATTCCTTTTTCTGAAATAGTACACGACAGAATTCCCCTGGAAATATTCCGTGGTTGCACAAGAGGATGCAGATTTTGTCAGGCAGGATTTATTTACAGACCTGTAAGAGAGAAAAGTGTCGAAAAATTAAAGCAGCAGGCGATAAAGCTTATTGATAATACAGGCTATGAAGAAATTTCTTTAACATCACTCAGTTCAAGTGATTATTCTGAGTTTAATAAGCTTGCAGATGAACTTCTGGAAATTACTGAGCCGAAAATGGTAAATCTTGCTCTTCCATCTCTGAGAGTAGATAATTTCTCTGTTGATTTAATGAAACGCATACAGAAAGTACGCAAAAGTGGTCTTACATTCGCACCTGAAGCAGGCACACAAAGACTTCGTGATATAATTAATAAAAATGTTACAGAAGAACAGCTTCTTAACACTGTAGGAATAGCTTTTTCCAATGGCTGGAGCACAATAAAACTTTATTATATGATAGGGCTTCCTCTTGAAACAATGGACGATGTAAGAGGAATTGCTGATATGGCGTCAAAAGTAGTAGATGTTTACAACAAATGTGAACATAAAGGTAAGAACAAAGGTCTTAAAGTTACAGTAAGTACGTCAACTTTTGTTCCGAAGCCTTTTACACCTTTTCAGTGGGATGCTCAGGATTTTGAAGAAACAGTAGTTGAAAAACAGAATGAGCTTAAGCAGACAATTAAAAGAAAGCAAATTGTATATAACTGGCATGAAAGTAAAGTAAGTTTTCTGGAAGCTGTTTTTGCACGCGGAGACAGACGTCTCTGTAATGTACTTTTAAAAGCACATGAAAAAGGCTGTCGTTTTGACAGTTGGGATGAATTTTTTGATTACGATGTATGGATGCAGGTTTTTGATGAATGTAATATAGATCCACATTTTTATGCAACAAGAAAAAGAGAATTTGATGAAATACTTCCATGGTCGCATATCAATGTAGGTATAAGCGAAAAATATCTTATGAGTGAAAGACTTAAGGCAGAAAAAGGAATAACGACTCCTGATTGTCGTGAAGGCTGTACAGGTTGTGGTGCTACTGTTTTAGGAGGTGGAAACTGTGTATAAATTAAGACTTAGTTTTTCTAAAACAGGCTACGCGAAGTTTGTCTCACATCTTGACCTGATGAGAATGTTTCAGCGTGTTTTCAGGATGGCAGGAATAAAAATGGCATTTTCCCAGGGATTTAATCCGCATCCGATTATGTCTATAGGAAATCCTGTTCCTACAGGGGTAGAAGGCATGGAGGAATATATGGATTTTTCCCTTGAGGAAAACAATATGTCTCCGTATGAGGTTAAAAACCGTCTCAATGCTGTTTTACCCCGTGATTTTAAGGTGCTTAATGTGTGGGAACCTATAGAATCAATGAATCTTATTACAAAAGCTCATTATAACGTTAAAATAAAGGTTAATAAAGAGCTTCCTGATTTTGAAGAGTATATTAACGCACTTAAGGTTAAAGATGATATTGTAGTTGCTAAAAAAACCAAACGTTCAATCTCAAATGTAGATATCAAACCATGGATTTATAAGCTTGATTTAATAAATGCAGATGGCTTCAATTTTGAGTTTGATATGGTTTTATCAGTAGGCGGAAACTTTAACCTGAAGGTAAATTCAGTCTTTGATGCATTTGTAAAATATGTTCCTAATTTTGATATTTCTGAATATACCATAACAAGACTCGCACTTTTTAAAGATAATATGACAAAAATTGATAGTTAAACCTTTACAAAAATAAAAATTTATTGTAAAATATAATGAAAGACTTATACGGGAGGGAAAAATCAAATGTACAGAAAAGTTCCTACAGATCTTAATTTCAAAGAGAGAGAACTTGAAGTAATCGATTTTTGGAATCAAAATAGAGTTTTTGAAAACAGTACAAGAAAAGAAGGACCTGTTTTTACATTTTTTGACGGACCGCCAACCGCAAATGGCAAACCACATATCGGTCATATCCTGACAAGAGTTATGAAGGATATTATTCCAAGATATAAAACAATGAAAGGCTATAAGGTTTTAAGAAAAGCCGGATGGGATACTCACGGACTTCCTGTTGAACTTGAAGTTGAAAAGCTTTTAGGTATCGACGGAAAGCCGCAAATTGAAAAATACGGTGTAGAGCCTTTTGTTGAAAAATGTAAGGAAAGTGTCTGGAAATATGAAAGTCTCTGGAAAGATATGAGCCAGAGAGTTGGTTTCTGGGCAGATATGGAAAACCCCTATGTTACATATCATAACGATTATATTGAATCGGTGTGGTGGGCGTTAAAGCAAATCTGGGATAAGGATTTACTTTATAAGGGTTATAAAATTGTACCTTACTGTCCAAGATGCGGAACTGCACTTTCAAGCCACGAAGTTGCACAGGGTTATAAGGATGTTGAGGACACGTCTGCTATTGTAAACTTTAAGGTAAAAGATAAGGACGAGTATATTTTAGCATGGACAACCACACCATGGACTCTTCCTTCAAATGTTGCACTTGCAGTTAATCCTGATGTAACTTATGTAAGAGTAAAGTTTGATTCAAAAACATATATAATGGCACAGGACCTTGTGTCAACTGTTCTTGATGAATCAGCAGAAATTATTGATTCTATGAAGGGCACAGATATGGTAGGAATTGAATATGAACCATTATTCGATTACGCAAAGCCTGACAAGAAATGCTGGTTTGTTATTGCTGACGGTTATGTAACAACTACAGATGGTACAGGTGTTGTTCATATCGCTCCTGCATTCGGTGAAGATGACGCAAGAGTAGGTCGTGATAACAATCTTCCTTTTGTTCAGATGGTTAATACAGAAGGTAAATTTGTAGAGGGAACAGGAGAACTTGAAGGACTCTTTATCAAGGACGCAGACCCTGTTGTTTTAGAAGACTTAAAGAACAGAGGACTTTTATTCAGACCTCTTAAATTTACTCACTCGTATCCGTTCTGCTGGCGTTGTGATACCCCACTTATTTACTATGCCCGTGAATCATGGTTCATAAGTATGACAAAAGTAAGAGAGGAATTACTTAAAAATAACGCAACAGTAAACTGGATGCCTGACAATATTAAGGACGGAAGATTTGGTAACTTCCTTGATAATGTTATTGACTGGGGTCTTTCAAGAGAAAGATACTGGGGAACACCACTTCCTATCTGGGAATGCTCCTGCGGACACAGACACGCAATAGGAAGTATTGAAGAATTAAAGTCAATGAGCGACAACTGTCCTGACGATATTGAGCTTCATAAGCCTTATATTGATGCAGTTAATATTAAGTGTGAAAAGTGCGGCAAGGCTATGACAAGAGTACCTGAAGTTATAGACTGTTGGTTTGATTCAGGTTCAATGCCTTTTGCTCAGTGGCACTATCCTTTTGAAAACAAGGATATCTTTGATGAAAATTTCCCTGCTGACTTTATCAGTGAAGCAATTGACCAGACAAGAGGTTGGTTCTATACTCTTATGGCAATTTCAACACTTATTTTTGGTAAATCACCATATAAGAATGTTATTGTTCTTGGTCATGTTCAGGATAAAGACGGACAGAAAATGAGTAAGCATAAAGGTAATGTTGTAGACCCATGGGATGTACTTAACAATCAGGGTGCAGATGCAGTAAGATGGTACTTCTATTCAACAAGTGCACCTTGGATTCCTAACCGTTTCCATGCTGATGCTGTAAACGAATGTCAGCGTAAATTTATGGGTACATTGTGGAATACCTATGCATTCTACATTCTTTATGCCGATATTGATAATTTTGACCCTACACAGTATACTCTTGAATATGATAAGCTTGCAGTAATGGATAAATGGATTCTTGCTAAACTTAACAAGCTTATAAAGAGTGTTGACGAGGATCTTGAAAATTACAGAATTACTGAATCTTCAAGAAATATCCAGGATTTTGCCGATGAACTTTCAAACTGGTATGTACGTCGCTGCCGTGAACGTTTCTGGCAGAAAGATATGCCACAGGATAAGATTAATGCATATATGACACTTTATACTGTTTTATATGAATTTTCAAAGCTGTGCGCACCTTATGTACCATTTATGACAGAAGAAATTTATCAGAACCTTGTTCGTACAAACGATAAAACAGCTCTTGAAAGCATACATTACTGCGACTATCCGTCAGTAAAGGCTGAATGGGAAGATGAGAAATTAGTTGCTGATATGGAAGTAATTCTCGATATTGTTGTAGCAGGAAGAGCTGCAAGAAATACAGCAAACGTTAAGAACAGACAGCCACTTTGTAAAATTTATGCAAAGGCTGACCACGAAATCGATAAAGCTTACTATGATATTGTACTTGAAGAATTAAACGTTAAAGAACTTGAGTTTACAGATGATGTGTCAGGTTTTGTAGGATATAAATTCAAGCCACAGCTCAGAACACTTGGACCTAAATATGGTAAGCTTTTAGGTAAAATCGGAGCATATCTTTCAGGCTGTGATACAACTGCTGCAATGGCAGACCTTGATACAAAGGGTGTATATGAATTTGAGATTGATGGTGAAAAAGTAAGTCTTACAAAAGATGACCTTCTTATTGAAACAACTCAGAAGGAAGGCCTTGTTTCACAGACAGAAAAAACTGTTACTGTTGTTCTTGATATAAATCTTACAGATGAACTTATTAATGAAGGTTTCGTAAGAGAAATTATAAGCAAGGTTCAGACTATGAGAAAAGAAGCTGATTTTGAGGTTCAGAACCACATAAAAATCGGTTATTGCGGTAATGATAAGCTTGCAAAGATTATTGAATCAAATAAAGAAATCATTATGAGTGAAACACTTTGCGATGCTATATCTGATACAATAAGTGGTTATGAAAAAGCTTGGAATGTAAATGGTGAAAATATTACACTTTCAGTAGAAAGACTGTAGGTGGTATTTTGAGTGAAGATTTTTTACGGATAAAAACACCAATTACTGAAGATGTAACAGCTTCTTTAAAAGAGGGGCAGAGGTGTTATATTACAGGTACTGTCTATATGGCTCGCGATGCTGCCCATAAAAGAATGGTTGAAACTTTTAAAAATGGCGGAAGTTTTCCCTTTGATATTGAAAATCAGATTATCTACTTTGCAGGACCTTGTCCTGCAAAGCCGGGTAAAGTAATAGGTTCCTGTGGACCTACTACAAGCTACAGAATGGATGCATATTCTCCTTTTCTTCTGGACAGAGGACTAAAGGGTATGATTGGCAAAGGGGAAAGAAATGCAGAAGTAACAGAATCAATCAAAAAAAATAAAGCTGTTTATTTCGGAGCTACAGGTGGTGCAGGAGCATTACTTGCGAAATGTATCAAATCACAGGAAATAATTGCATATGAAGATTTGGGAGCGGAAGCACTCAGAAAACTCTATGTGGAAGATTTTCCTGTTATAGTATTAATTAAGTAAAGGAGATTTTTAAAATGGCTGTAACAAAAGATACTATTATTATGGATGTATTAAAACTCGATGAAGGTACTGCACCTTTCTTTTTAAACATAGGTATGCATTGCCTTGGCTGTCCTTCAGCAAGTGGCGAATCAATTGAACAGGCTTGTATGGTTCACGGTGTTGATTGCGATACACTTGTAAATCAGATAAACGAGTATCTTGCGTCAAAAGGTAAATAATGCTTAAAATAGGTGAAATAACAGTAACTCCTGACGTGGTTTTAGGACCAATGGCAGGAGTTACGGACTTGCCTTTTCGCCAAGAGTGTGTAAGGCAGGGATGCGGTCTTGTATATTGTGAAATGGTTTCAGCAAAAGCATTGTATTATGATGATAAAAAAACCAAAAGACTTCTTGAAACCGACGGACAAGAGCCGATGGCTGTTCAAATATTCGGTTCAGAGCCGGAAATAATGGCATTTGCTGCAAAAAAAATTCACGATATGCACATAACTGGTATAATTGATATAAATATGGGATGTCCTGCTCCAAAAATCGTAAATAATGGCGATGGATGTGCTTTGATGAAAAACATATCTCTTGCAGAGAAAGTTATAAAAGCTGTAGTTGATGCAGTTCCTGTTCCCGTAACGGTAAAGTTCCGTAAAGGCTGGGATAATAACAGTATAAATGCAACAGAATTTGCGATTATGGCACAACAAGCAGGAGCGAGTGCTGTAACTGTTCATGGAAGAACAAGAAGTGAGTTCTATTCAGGTAAAGCAGATTGGGACATTATAAAAAGAGTAAAGGAATGTGTAACAATTCCTGTTATAGGTAACGGGGATGTTAAAAATTTGGAAGATGCCGAAAATATGAAGGCATATACTAATTGCGACGGTGTTATGATTTCAAGAGGAGCTTTGGGAAATCCCTTTGTGTTTTCGTCAAAGAAACCGTCGATTGATGAGCTTATTGATACAGCTATTCGCCATTTCTATGCTCTAATTGAGTATAAAGGAGAGTATATCGGTATCAGAGAAGCAAGAAAGCATCTTGCATGGTATGTTAAAGGTATGCATGGTGCAGCAAGAATTAAGGACACAATCAACACCTGTGAGGACGCAGAAGAGATTATCAGAATCCTTATGAGTCTTAAGCAGGTGCGTTAGTATCCGAACTCGCCTAAATCAAGTAAAATAGCTGTTTTTCATCGTTGTCGGTCTTATAATACGAAAGTATTACTGCGACCTGTCGCCTTGAAAAATCAACAATTTTATCTTGCTTTAGGTTCGAAGAATTTTCGGAACTGTGTTTTGGCGTTAATGTGAGGCAAAA
>JAZNWH010000093.1:0-17286 GCA_045593265.1 Clostridia bacterium
TAAACGACGGCATTTTCCTCGGCAGAGGCTTTGCGGATATAGAAACCTTTATAAAGGAAAACGATAATGATGTTGATGTCCGTTTTGTGCGTTCAGCGTGCTTAAGACTTGTCGGAGGAAACACCAGAATTAACGACGGTACATTCTGGGGCAGAGGGAATGCCGATGTTCTTGCCACTACAAAGGATGCTAAAGTTACGGTAAAGAGCGGAACATTCAGTACAAATCATCTTCGTGTTTTATCGGTTCCTTCTTTAAGTGTCACACTGCACGGATACTTTGAACCCTACGTTATAGGACATGAACAAAGATACGGATATCAGTATCATCCTGCATCTGATGTGGGCAGTGTAAGACTTACTTCTGATATGCTTGACCCACAGCGAAATACTGCAGAGCTTAACGGTAAAACCTTACCTGTAAGCGAATGGGCAAAGCTTAACGCTACAGGAAATGATGGCTCGGCTACAGTTGTTGTCACGCACCATATGTCAAATGCCGACAGAAGAAACTTTATGTCGGGCAACAGGTCAGCAGGAAAAACAGAAATAAAGAATCTCAACATAAGTGGTACAAACGCCTACGGTATGACGCTTTCCCCCGATGTTCTCTCCTGTAACGCAGAGGGTGTGAGAAGTATCTCTGTTGAATGGTATCATAACGACGAGCTTTGCGATGATGAAACAACAATGGTTGCAGGAAAATATCAGGCAAAGGTAGAGGTAATACTTGACAGTAACTATATTTTCTCTGATTCACCCAACTTCTCGATTATTGGTGACAGAGTAAGCGACTATGAACTTTCTGCCACAAAAAGAACAGCGACACTTTTGTCAAAGGTTTATAACTTAGAATGTAATCATTCATATAATGAGGACGAATATCTCCACTTTGACAATGATAAACATTATATGCAGTGTTCAGTCTGCAGTAAGGTGCTTATCGACGAAGCACACGAGTTCCTTGACGGCGAAAAGGTGGATGGTTCAATAGTCTATAAGTGCCGCACATGTGACTTTTCATACGGAGAGGCTGATGACGGTAAAATAAAAATTGATTATGTGAATATCAATATTCCGAATCCTAAGACAGGATATTCGCCTGAATATTTCGGTTTAATAAGCGGCGAGGGAGTAAGTTTTGCCGGCGGCGGTGATGAATTTACAAAGAATGGTATCCGCTGGGGACTTTACGTAAACGATTCAGGTCTTGGCGAAGATGACCTTTTCGCAAGCGGTATGGGATACCGTGCTACCATATACTTAAGAGCCGACGAGGGCTATATCTTCAGCAAAGACCAGAATGCACAGTATAATCCTGTTGTAATTGTAAACGGCGAACAAGCAGAGTATGAAACAGACGGCACTCTTATGACGGTTAAATACACAGTAAACGCTTCCGAGATTTTCGTTTCATATATCAATATGTCGGAAATTGATTTCCCCGAAGTTGGGAAGAAAGCCGACCGTGAGCCTGTATCTTCAGAGCCTAACTATTACGAATGCGACAACATCAGCTGGTACGAAGACGGCGAATATATGGACTATGACGACACCTTCAATGAAGGTAAGGAATACAAGGTGGAAATGTATATAGACACAGTTCGTTCGGGCTGGGATTATACTGCAAAGTTTGCCGAAACCTTGAACGTATCGGTTGACGGATTTTCCGTAGAGAGTGGTGATATCGAACGGTTCCACGATACCTCCGTTCGTATCAGCTACACATTCCCCGTTCTTGAGGGAGAAAAAACAGAAGAACCTGAAAAGCCAACTGAACCAGAAAAGCCTGCAGAAACAGACAAACCCGCTGAAAAACCAACTCAAACAGAAAAACCGCAGGAAACTCCTAGTCAGACTGAAAAGCCGACACAGACTGAAAAACCACAGGAAACTCCAAAAACATCTTTTGTTGACGTTAAAAAGGGTCAATATTACTACGATGCAGTTATGTGGGCAGCAGAAAACGGAATTACCGGCGGTACAAGTGCAAATACCTTTTCTCCTGATAGCATCTGCACAAGAGCGCAGGTTGTTACCTTCCTCCACAGAATGATAGCTTCTCCTGAGCCTGCTGCAATTGATATGCCTTTTGTGGATGTAAAAACAAGCGACTATTTCTACAAACCTGTAAAATGGGCATTCGGCAGTAAAATAACCGGCGGTACAAGTAATACTACTTTCTCACCTGACGAGAACTGCACAAGAGCACAGGTTGTTACTTTCTTGTGGCGTACAGCAGGTCAGCCGAAACCAAACGGAAAAAGTAACCCGTTTACGGACGTAAAAGCAGACAGCTACTATTATGATGCTGTGCTTTGGGCAGTTGAAAACGGTATAACAGGCGGAACAAGTGCTAACACCTTCAGTCCCGATAGCAACTGCACAAGAGCACAGGTCGTAACTTTCCTTTATCGCTTTATCAATGCCGGGTAAATGAGAGGTGGTAATATGTCACGAATTATAACAAGTATTATCTTGCTTATGACAATAGGATTTAGTGGGTGCGGATTGTCTCGACGTAATACGGACGATATCGACGGTGGTGTTAAAACATATAACAGCGGAGAGGATTCGCCAAAGGTCATAGAGTCAACAGAAATAATCAGCTTTGAATTTGAGGTTTCGCTTTATAACATTGTTGTAGAAGAAGAAAGCGAGCTTGTCGGACGAAATTATAAGCTGAGTGCTGTTTTAGAAGATGGAGTTGTTAAATCTAAAATCAAATGGCGTGACAGAGCAGGTGCCGGAGAAGAACACGATTTCACAGCGGATGCATCATTTATGAAAAATCTGCAGACAATAGTAGAGAAATATAATTTTGCCCAATATAATGGATATATCAGCAAAGTAAGCGGACTCCCTGATATGTATGGTGCAAAGATTGATATCAAATATGCATCAGGAGAAAGCATATATGCATACGATAATCAAGATTGCTTTATATCCATTGATGCAATAAAGGAATTGGTTAAGATTTTTAAAGAATCAGAGTAAGAATAAAGTTATTACAATCGAGGCCTTGGGCACGTCGCTCACTTCTTTTTGCTACGCGCCACATCAATGATACGCAGTATCTTGATGAATCAGATGTTGCGTCTTGCATACAAATCGTGCATTTGAAATTACAAACTTGCAATTGGGGCTTTGTGGTCGTTATCCCCCAACCCCTTTAATGGCACAGACTTGCGCTATTCGACAAAAAGCTTTCAGTTTCGACATCACCGTATCATATAGTAGGAGTAACATAGAAACTTTTTATCTTTCAGGAAACCAACAATTTCATATTGTGGTTTCCTGAATTACAAAAAAGTGTTCCTTGATTTATTTTTTCGAACACTTTTTTATATCGAAGTGTCTTGAGAATAGTACCTTTCAATAAAATTTTACCAAACACCTGTAAGAGTTGATTCTTACGGGTGTTTTTATTTAAGGCGAAAAGTGTAATGTGTCAACAAATATTCCCTGTAAAAAATGTGATAAAATTCATAATATTCGTTGCATTTTATGAAAATGCGTGGTATAATAACATTAGAATACGAATTTGGAGGATGGACTATGTATCGTTATGCAATAGAAAATCTTGATAAATGGAAAAACAGTAAAAACCGAAAGCCTCTTATTATCGAAGGTGCAAGACAGGTAGGAAAAACCTGGATAATGAAGGAATTCGGTAAAAAGTCATATAACAAAACTGTATATATAAATTTTGATTCCAATGTACAAATGGCAGAATTGTTCTCTATAGACTTAAATGTGGAACGCATCATTATGGGACTTGAACTATATGCAGGACATAAAATAAACCCATCCAATACGCTTATCATATTCGATGAGGTTCAGGAAGTACCCAAAGCATTATCTTCGCTCAAATATTTTTATGAAAATGCTCCTGAATATCACATCGTATGTGCCGGTTCACTTCTTGGGATTGCGTTGCACGAAGGAACATCATTCCCTGTCGGCAAGGTGGATTTTCTTAAACTGTATCCTCTGTCATTCAAAGAATTTCTTATGGCAATAGGTCTTGAAAGGTTTGCAGAGCTTTTAGATAAAAAAGATTATGATATGATAAAAAGCTTTAAGCAGACTTATATAGATGCTTTAAAGCAGTATTACTATGTTGGAGGTATGCCAGAGGTTGTAGCATCCTTTGCTGAGGAAAAAGACTTTAACGAAGCAAGAAGAATTCAAAAAAGAATACTGACTGCCTATGAACAAGACTTTTCAAAACACGCACCAAAGGAAATTGTTCCAAAAATAAGAATGTTATGGAATAGCATACCCTCTCAGCTTGCAAAAGAAAACAAAAAGTTTATATACGGTCTCATTCGTGAAGGTGCAAGAGCCAAAGAATATGAAACTGCAATTATGTGGCTTTCAGATTGCGGACTTGTGCATAAGGTTAGCAGAATTAATGCACCCAATATACCCCTTAAAGCATACGAGGACTTGAAAGCTTTCAAATTATTCATTGTCGATGTGGGCTTGCTCGGTGCAATGGTAGGCTTAAATCAGCGCACACTCCTAAATGGAAATGAACTATTCACAGAATTTAAGGGAGCATTAACCGAGCAATATGTTATGCAGCAGCTTGCAGTAAATCAAGACTTGGGAGTTTATTATTATACCAATGACCGAAATACTTGCGAAGTTGATTTTATAGTGGATAATGGTGACAATATCATACCACTTGAAGTCAAAGCAGAAATCAATCTCAAGGCAAAGAGCCTTAAAACATACAGAGAAAAATTTACGCCCGAAATATCGATACGCTCCTCTATGGCAGATTATAGCGAAGAAGTTGGACTTATTAACCTTCCGCTGTATGCGATAGATGGGATTGAATGAAAAATTCACTAACTGTCCGTAAAATTGGGCAAGCAAATGATTATTATAAATTAAAGGTAAATGGAGGATGCGAAAATGGCTACAAAGAAAACAGTACAATCTGTTGAACCTGATATTGCAGATTTAGCAAACGGTTGGCTTAAATCATATAAATTAGACTACAAATTGGAGCAAGGATCTTTAAATACAGAAATTGATCAAGCACTCGACGATTATTTCTCAAAAAGCGGTGGCACTGGTGGAAACCGACCAGATGCAAAATTGTTATTAAAAGCAGATGATGGGGTGGACTACCCTATTCTTATCGAATATAAAGGCTATGAGGATAAGTTAGTAAAGCTTGATAATGAGGGAAAGGTTGCAAACAGGACATCAAAGAACCAACCTGACTTTAAGAATATAAACAGCTATGCTGTAAATGGCGCTGTTCATTATGCTAATGCAATTTTGCATTATACGGGATATACTGATGTAATTGCTATAGGTATGACTGGTTATAAAAATGCAGTCGGCGAACTTGAGCATAAAATAGGCGTATATTATGTTTCCAAAAGCAACTTTGGTATAGGTCAAAAAGTTGATGACTACACCGATTTTTCGTTCTTCAAAAAAGAGAATTTCAATGCATTTATTGAAAAGGTAAAACTTTTACAATTATCACAAGAAGAAATTGAAAAGTTAAAAGAACGCCGAGAAAGAGAAATTGACGCAAGCCTTGTTAAACTTAATAATGATATTTACCAAAACGAAAAAGGTCTAGGCGAAAATGATAGAGTTTATCTTGTTGCTGCTTCTATCATAGCAACTTTGGGAGATGCAGAGAAAAATGTATATCCGCTTAAAAAGTCTGACTTGAAATCTTCGATGCAAAAAGGCAATACTGACGGCGATATCATGGTGCGTCAGATAGAAGCCTTTTTAGACACAAAGAACCTTCCGACAGATAAGAAAGAGTTAATTATAAGAACGCTTCAAAATACACTTACAACCGATAATATCAATAAAGTTGAAAATGGTGAGAGTCAACTTAAAAGGGTATTTACAAAAATTGTAGACGATTTGGGCATTTACTATAAAATCGGTTTGACAACAGATTTTACCGGGAAATTATTTAATGAAATGTACAGTTGGCTTGGATTTTCACAAGACAAGCTTAATGATGTTGTCCTTACTCCTTCTTATGTTGCAACACTGCTTTCAAAACTTGCAAGAGTAAACAGAAAATCTTATGTTTGGGACTTCGCTACCGGTTCTGCAGGTTTACTTGTTGCTGCAATGAACGAAATGCTGATTGATGCTAAAGAAAATATTAAGTCACCTGATGAGTTGAAACTTACAGAAGCTCATATTAAAGCTAACCAATTACTTGGTCTTGAAATATTGTCTAGCGTGTATATGCTTGCCATATTAAACATGATTTTGATGGGTGACGGCAGCTCCAACATCTTAAACAAGGACTCATTGAAAGATTTTAGTGGTAATTATGGATTTGGTCAAACTGACAAAAAATTCCCGGCAGATGCATTTGTTTTAAATCCACCATATTCCGCACCAGGTAATGGCATGGTGTTTGTTGAAAAAGCTTTATCAATGATGGAAAAAGGCTATGCTGCAATCATTATACAAAATTCTGCAGGCAATGGAAAAGCTACTACATACAATAAAAATATCTTAAAGCATTCGACTCTTATCGCAAGTATAAAAATGCCTATAGATTTATTCGTAGGAAAATCAAGTGTACAGACAAATATATATGTTTTCAGAGTCGGAGAAGCACATCAGAATGACGATATAGTTAAATTTATTGATTTTTCAAATGACGGATATACAAGAAGTGACCGTAAAAAAGCAAGCTGTAATTTGAAAGATACCGACAGAGCAAAAGAAAGATATCAAGAGCTTGTTGATTTAGTTCGCTTTGGAAAATCTAAACTTAATATTTTTACTGAAAAGGAATATTACGAAGGTACAATAGATGTTGAAAATGGTGCTGACTGGAATCAAACCGCACCTATTGATACAAAACCTACTTTAGATGACTTTAAAAAGACCGTTAGTGATTATCTTGCATGGGAGGTATCTACTTTATTAAAGAATCAACCATTGGAGGATGACCGCCTGGGAAAATAGAAGCCTCACTTAATAAAAAATTACAAGCGGTTGAGTGGGGCGAATATACGCTTGGCGATTTGTTTACAAGTCAAAATGGAGATTTTGATATTCAAAAAACACATATAAATGGTAGGGATACATATGTAGTTACTGCTGGATTAACTAATAATGGAGTTTTAGGGAAATCTGATGTTAAAGCAAAAGTATTTAGCAAAAATACAATTACTGTTGATATGTTTGGCAATGCATTTTATCGACAGTTCGATTATAAGATGGTGACCCATGCTAGAGTGTTTTCTTTAACTCCTAACTTTAATATCACTCCTAGACAAGGGTTGTTTTTAGCAAATGCTTTTCACTATTTGAGTAGTAAGTTTGGTTTTGACAATATGTGCTCATGGGAAAAAATAAAATCAAAAACTATTCAGCTACCATGTAAAGATGATAAACTCGACTTTGATTTTATGGAATCATTTATAGCTGAGCTGGAAGCTCAGCGGATAGCTGAGCTATCCGCTTACTTAAAAGTAAGCGTATTCGACAATTATGAATTGTCGGCTCAAGAGCTTAAAGCTCTTGAAAAATTAGAGACAATCACTTGGGATGAATATAAAATTGGTGAATTGTTTAATAAGATAAAAACAAAGAAGCTATCTTATAAGGCAAAAGAATTGCCTACTTCTCCAACTGGTGAAAACATATTACCTTGTTTAACATCCAGTTTCCAAAATCAAGGATTGAATTATTATGCACCTAAAGATGGAGCAACTGTTTTGAAAAATGTAATTACGATACCACAAAATAGTGATGTATATCGTGCTTATTATCAGTCTAATGAATTTACCGTTTTGTCTGATGCTTATGCAATGGATTGGATATATGATGATAGCAATCTGACAAGGAACCAATACCTGTTTATGGTTATGTGCATTAACAAGGTAACAGATTTGCCAATATATTCATATAAAAATAAGCTTGGCGGATGGAATGTAGTAAAAGATAAATACATTATGCTGCCAAAGACGAATGGTAAAATCGACCTTGATTTTATGAATGATTTCATATCTGCGATCATAAAACTTTCCATCAAAGATGTTGTTATGTATGCAGATAGAAAAATCAATGCAACAAAAGATGTGGTTGAAAACTCATAAGAAAACATATTCAAGAAATCATATTCCTTCGTTGACTTCCAACACTTTCTGTGATAGTGTTTGTGTCACAGGAGGTGACACGAATGGCAAAGTACACATTAGAAGAAATTATGTACGGCGACAAGTATGGTATTGAAAGTGATGTGTTTGTAGAAGTGTTCAGGATGGTGGAACAAAAGGTTGATGCCAAAGCAATACGAGAACAACTGAATATGATTTATGTCAAGCACGCACTGCTGACAGCAAAGAAAATGATTGAAGAGGGCGACTCGATTTCGGATATACCGGAACTTGAGTCGCTCTCTTTGCGTAAGGAGGAGAAATAATGCATATACTTGAAGAATTCTGGTATGGGAATATAGATCCTATGGAAAGACCTTTCCAACGACAAAGAAAGTTTGACAAGGTATTTAGGCTATTGACTAAAAACGAAGAAGAATTGCTCAAGAATTTAAATGAGCAAGAAAAAGAATTATTTAATAAGGTCAAAGCCTGTTATGACGAAATGATACAAATAACAGAATGCCAAACCTTTATAAAAGGATTCAAACTAGGAGCAAGATTCTTTATAGAATGCTTTGAAAATGATGCCGACATATTCGATGAATGAAATTCGAATATGTCGGTATTTTTATGCCCAAAATGAAAAAGAAAATAATTTGTACGATACTTGTGGCAATGGTACTGATTATAATAACTTAGAATCTGATAGTAATTGTTGCACTTATCATCTACCTACATAAAAACAAGAAATTTTATCATATTGTTTTTTGGTATATGTTAAATTTTAAGTGCATATAGTTAAATAGATTTTTATCCGGTGGGAGTGATTTAATGAGGTCGGGTAGCATTGAGGTGCGTGCAGTAAAACTCGCAAATTACATCATTGAAACAAAATGCACAGTCCGCCATGCAGCAAAAAAATTTGGCATATCCAAATCCACAGTACATAAAGATGTTACAGACAGGCTAAAAATAATAAATAAAAATTTATGGCTTAAGGTACGTCCTGTTTTAGAAACGAATAAAGCCGAAAGACATATAAGAGGTGGATTGGCAACTAAAATGAAATATATTATCGAAAAGAAAAATATTTAATTTTAAATAGGTTAATCTGTTTTATATGTAAAAATACATTAAATAATCTTAAAAGTGAGGAGTTTTAAATGGAAAGACATTTTTTCCCAGGAGCCAATACCCCTAATGGGTTCTGCAACAAGTTCAACGAAGTTACAGATTACAGGACTGGTGGCAAAGCTATACATATAAAAGGTGGAAGCGGATGTGGTAAATCAACTCTTATAAAAAAGATAGCACAAAAAGCAAAAGATAAAAGCTATGAGGTGGAATATTTACACTGCTCATCCGATCCTGATTCCTTGGATGGTGTGCACATTACAGATAAAAATTTTGTTATCTTTGACAGCACTTCTCCGCATATTCAGGACCCTATGTTGGTAAGTGCAGGTGAAATCAGTTTTGACACATCTGTATTTCTCGATAAAACTATTTTGGAATGCAGGCGTGAAGAACTTTTTTCTCTGATTAACTCAAAAAAACGATGTTTCCAAGATTGCTACAGATATTTATCAGCAGCAAAACTTTTATATCCCGAAAGTCGTGAAATTGATTTACGTCTTATTCATAATATATCAGGTATGTACGACAGAAAAATCAAATTTGGAAAGACAGGAAAATCAAGACATCTGTTTGCAACAGCCATTACTCCGTCAGGATATACAAACTACCTTGATACAATACTTGAAGGCAGAATTATCGGCGTTACAGACGGGGCAGGTTCTTCGGAATTACTAAACGAAATAGCCCGCAGAGCAAGGGTAAACGGTTATGATACAGACCTTTATTTCTGCCCACTTTTGCCGGATGAAAAATTAGAGCATTTAGTTATAAGAGATGCTAATTTAAGTTTTACTACCTTAAATAAATATCACGAATACGAAAACATTAATGAGAAAGTAAAAATGCCTGAAAATCTCCCTGTTCCCAAAGAGTTTGATAATTTGATTGCACTTGCTCAAAATTCTCTTAAAGCAGCCAAACTCAAACACAAAAGTATAGAAGATATTTACATAAGTGCTATGAATTTTAAACTTATGAACGAAAAAAGCGAGGAACTATTCAAATTTTTCGAACTGTAGTAAAAATTACTATTATATTTCAGGCAACTGCATACAAGTAGTTGCCTGTTTTATCAACATACAATTTTAAAAAAACTGAAAAATAACAAAAAAATTCTTGACAAACCATATCTCGTATATTATAATATAAATGTTGCAAATAAATATAGGGGTATAGCTCAGCTGGTAGAGCAGCGGTCTCCAAAACCGCGTGCCGTGAGTTCGATTCTTACTGCCCCTGCCACAGAAAAATGGCTTAAACTTCGAGTTTAAGCCATTTTTTGTGTCATTAATTCTAAGGTATGCGGACTTATATTCCAATTAAAATTGCCCAAAATGAGCATCAATTTCGTGTCTGGTCGCATCCATTCGCAACCATTCCGTCTGCTGCATCATCAATTTAGCATCAATTTTTCAGATTCTACCGATGAAAAAACTGCGAGAGTTGAAAAACATTCTCGCAGATTTTTTACTTATATTATTTTTTTCATTTCTTTGTTTACTCTGTATTAAATTTTGACACCACTGTATATGCTCTCAAAGGCATTCGAAATCAACATACCTACTCCCCAAAATATAAATTTATAAAAATTTTTTAAAAAAGGGTAAAAGCTATATAACACTTACCTTCTATACGAAAATACATCTGTTTCGTATTTTTTTATTGCGATACATAAGGTTTAGATGCAAATTCTTTTGACATCAGGTTCGTGTTAAGTTAGAACCAAAATGCTATTTTATTTATTCTCGTATATTTTTATAAGCCTAAATACCTGATAAGCAGTATCTTTTAAATTCTTATAGGCATTATTAATATTCATAGCCTCATCTAATGTACACGGTTTTCTTACAATCGTGAAAAACGCATCAATCCCATGTTCATTACAAGTAATAGCGTCTTCAGTGGCACATCCCGAAAAGGCTATAAGTGTTTTATTATGTTTTTTTGCAAGTTTTGCAACCACAACAGGAGCTTTGCCCATATACGATTGCCCGTCAAGTCTACCTTCCCCGGTAACAACTATATAAGCATCCTTTATATAGCTTTCAAGTTCTGTTTCTTTCATAACGAGTTCAATTCCCGATTCAAGAGTTGCATCCAAATATGACATAAATGCAAATCCTAATCCTCCTGCAGCCCCTGTTCCTGGTATATTAGCATCAGAAGTTGGAATAACTTTCTTTGTCAGTTGAGCATATTTTTCGAGCCACAAATCCATATCCTTTATCATTTCAGGTGTTGCACCTTTTTGCGGTCCATAAATTGCACTACAACCATTTTCACCACATAAAATGTTTTTTACATCACACGCAACACAAAAATAACATTCTTTTAATTCTTTGACTGCGTTTTCTGTCCTAATTACAGCAATATCTTTAAGTCCTTTAGCACCAAGCAAAACTTGTTTTCCATTTTTATCTAAAAACTCAAAGCCAAGAGCTTGAAGCATTCCGACACCGCCATCATTAGTCGCACTGCCACCTATTCCTATAACAAACTTGCGGCATCCTTTTGATATCGCATCCAAAATCATTTCGCCAACACCAAAAGTTGTCGTATTCATTGGATTACGTTCACTTTCTTCTATCAAAGTAATACCGGCCGCAGCAGACATTTCGATAATCGCAGTTTTTGTATGAGGTATAAAACCATATGTAGCCTCAATCTTCTCGCCAAGAGGATTGCAAACAACAGTTCTAACAATTTCTCCATTGGTTGCGGATATGATCGCCTCAACCGTACCTTCTCCCCCAACTGCAATCGGAGATATGATTACTTCCGCATTTTCATACACTTCTTTTGCAGCTTCCTCTATTGCCTTTCCTGCTTCAAATGTTGAAAGACTTCCTTTGAATGAATCTATCGCAACTACAATTTTTTTCATTATTTCTCTCCTCGCTTTTTTGACAATATTCACCATATTCTCGCTGGACTCGTATCAAGTTAAGACCAAATTTTTTAGTTATCTGCAAAATCATTTTACTTTTGTACAACTACCGATACGCCGTCCGGAATAGCCGTTATCGTAACATCTTCTTTGCTTAAAATTTCTTTTGCTTTTTTGATTGCCTCTCCGATTGAATGAGCCGGGATCATATGCATTTTTTCTACCACATCATCAGCCATCTCTGAAATATAAATGACGCTTGCACGCATAAGAACTCTGAGCATAATCTGTGTCTGCCACTGGTCAGGTACTGTTTCATTGCGACCACGTTTCAAAAATATATCCATCGTCTTGCTTATATCAGCCTCATCTGCAAGTTGATGATAAAAATGATTGCCTCCAATACCGTCAGTTGACGATGCAATCATAATAATAACTCCACCTTGTTTGACCGTTGCTTCTGCTGCAGTCATACCTTTTACCGCCTGATATACATTTTGATCCAGCGGATATCCTCCATTCGTGGAAATAACAATATTCGAACGGACTGCCTTCGCCCCACATTGAGCTGACAAGAACTCTGTTCCTTTTTTATGAGCTTTTTCCACATCTCCGGCAACCGCATAAATTACTTCTTTTTCAGCATTTAAAACCACATTTAAAATGAATTGTAATTTAGCCTTTTTAGCAGCCCATAACATATCTTTATGAATAGGGTTATTTTCCAAAACACCTGTACGGGCATTAGCATGATTGATAAACTCCGAACAGTGATTTGCAAGCACTGTTCTACGCCCTGCTATGCCAGGTAGTACACTCTTTCTTCCACCGGAAAAACCTGCGAAGAAATGAGGCTCGATAAATCCTTCTGCAACCAAAAGGTCTGCATTAACAGCAATCGAGTTAATTTCACAATCCCCGCCGGACGGCAATGTGCCTATGTTAACCAACTTTTCTTTTTCATCACAATCATGAATATATATGTTTTCGTTTTTTACAATTTCTTCACCAAATTTTGCAATCAATTCTTCTTTCGTTGTTCCTCTGTGGCAACCTGTTGCTATCAAAATTGTAATGCTTGCTTCAGGATTTCCTTTGCGTATTTCTGCAAGCATCAGCGGCATAATAATTTTACTGGGAACCGGACGAGTATGGTCGCTCGCTATAATAACAATATTCTGTTTTCCCTTCGCAAGTTCAGATAGTTTAACAGAACCGATAGGATTTTCTAATGCATTTTTCACCAACGCAGTTTCATCAAATTCCGGTTCGTATTCTTCAATAGAAGATGTCAAAACTCCAGAAAGTTCTTGCACCTCAAACTGATAACTTAATTTTTCTTTTCCGTAAGGAAATAGTATTTCTTGCATAATTATAGTCACTACCTTTCTAAATGAATATTTATTAATTTAATTATCACAGGGATAAGAATAAACTGCAATAGAATCCCTGGAAGTAAATCCAACATCCCACCTGCTATAAACGCTTGAACTGTAAATGCTTTGCCACCTATTCCAAGCAGAACAGCCTTTTAACACCCCATACAATGCGTCCGCTAATCATGGATACTAATAGACAACAATATAACCACCACAGCTGCTTTTTACAAAAAGAAAAATATAAGAATCCTATCGTAAAACCATATGTAGCAACCTCCGCCGACCTCCATACAGCATTAGGATAAATCGGAGGCATACCAACTGCCACGGATCTTTAAAAAGGAAGAATAAGCCCAACGGCAAATCCATATTTACAGCCGCATATAATCCCACAAAGCATAACAGGAAGGTGCATTGGAAGTAATGTATCTCCTATTTCTTTAATTTGCCCCGTGAAGAATGGTAATACCATCCCAAGTGATAAAAACAACGCAGAAAACACAATTTTCTGAATATTCGTTTTACATAATGAACTTTCCTTCATTGTATCACCACCAACCTCTCCTTTCAACAAATTTCGACATCTTTACATATCTTCTATGTAGTCTGGCGAAATGCCTTCACGATTTAGGTATTCGTTCCACACATCACCAAATGGTGCTTCTTTAAGCTTTTCCTGATAAACCATAAGTGTTGTTAAATCATTTTCATTCTGTAGCTTTTTAAAGGTTTCTGACGGTTCAAGAAGAGCATACAAAAGGGCTTTTTGAACACTTCTCATACCTGTAACCCAAGCTGAGATTCTGTTAACTGATGCATCGAAATAGTCGGTTGCAATGAATACTCTGTCAAGAGCATCATTTCGTACAATTTCTTTTGAAATTTCCTTTGTTTCGTCATCAAACAAAACAACATGGTCGCTGTCCCAACAAACACCTCTTGTTATATGAAGAGCTATCTTTTCGTGGAATAAAAGCATTGCAGATATTTTATCCGATACAACCTCTGTAGGATGATAGTGTCCGTTATCCATAAGAGGTGTAATTTTCTTTTGTGATACATAGTTCATACAAAATTCACTTGAACCTACCGTATAGGATTCCATACCGATGCCAAATACTTTAGACTCTAAACATACATAAACCTTTGACTTATCGTAGTCAATTGAAAGAATTTCATCAATGGATTTCTTAAATCTTTCTCTTGGTCCTAATCTGTCTGCAGGAATATCCTTGTAACCGTCAGGAATCCAGATATTCATAACACAAGGAATGCCTGTTTCCTTTGCAAAGTACTCTGAAATTTCAAGACAGCATTTTCCGTGTTCTATCCAGAATTTTCTTACCTCTTCATCAGGTGATGACAATGTAAGATTATCCTTTACCATACTGTGAGAAAAGAATGTAGGGTTAAAATCTATACCCATATTTCTTTCCTTTGCAAAATCTACCCATGCTTTAAAATGCTCGGGTTTAAGCTGATTTCGGTCAGCCTTTTTGCCGTCAAAGACAGCGTAACATGCGTGAAGATTAAGCTTCTTTTTACCGGGAATCAAACTCATAGCCTTATCCATATCTGCCATAAGCTCCTGTGGATTTCTTGCTCTTCCTATGTAATTTCCTGTTGTCTGAATTCCGCCGGAAAGTCCTGAATCATTGTCAAAACCAATTACATCATCACCTTGCCAGCAATGCATTGAAATGGGGATATCTTTTAAAATACTAAGAGCCTTTTCGGTGTCAACACCAAGCTTATACAAAAGTACTTGTTGAAATCAGTGTACAAATTAGATACCAATCTTTTTGCTGAATAGATTTAACTCAGATAAATCTATTCTACCATACAAATATAAAAATTTCAAATTTCTATTAGGAAATATCATTTGATTTAGATTTATAGCAAGATATTAACAATTTCATTCTCCGTGGTATTGTATTATTCATCATATCTCGAATCCATCTGTGATTCCATTTAATCTTAATGTATCTTTCTTCACATAGTACATCTCGGTTATTTGCGATGTGGTGTGTCCGAGGATATCGGCTACTTGTTTTGGACTGAGTGCTTTTATCGTGCCATCAGGTTGTTTTACTCCGTTTACCAAGTTGGTTGCGAAGGTGTGGCGAAGAGAGTGAAGACCTTTTGTTTCTATGTTGGCAGCATTTAGTATTCTGTAAAATCTTTTTCGGAAGTTTACAGGTTTTGTGTAGTTTCCATTCTCATCACATATCAGTGGTGAATCTTCTCCGAAATAGCGTTCTTCTCTCAGCTCTTTTATTGCCTTTATTGCGGTATCATTCAGTGGTACTGTTCGTTTGCTTGTCAACGTTTTTGTTTTGCCAACCTTAGTTGTTTTTCCGCCTGTAGCTTTGGTTCCCTCCCGATTGTATATCTCTTTAACGGCAGCTTGTATATGCATTTGTTTGTTATTAAGGTCTATGTCGCTGTTTTTTAGTCCGAGTGCTTCTCCAGGTCTTAATCCTGTATTAAGCATCAGGATATATGCAGCAGCTTGTTTATACTTTCTTTCTCCGTTTGAATATGTGGCATAAGCTTCTTTCTTGAATCTTTTAAGTTCATCTTCGTCAAGTATAGTTACTGTTTCACATTCAGGCAGATTTTCTTTACCTTGTGCCGATAAGAAGTTGGCTTTCTTTATCATCTCCACATTCTCCATTGGGTTCTTGCTTATCATTTCCTCTAAGTACATTGTCCTGAAGTATTCGTTTAGGAGTACATAGGCTTTCTTTACCGTTGAGAAGGCTAATCCTTTGTTCATCAAGTTATTAAGCAGATTTTTTATATCAGCTGCTACGATATCTCCTACCACCTTATCTCCTAGTATAGGATATATTTGATTTATTGCAGTGCATTCGCATCTGTCATAAGTTGTTTGTTCAACCAATGGAAATTTAAATGTTTCAAGCCAATTCTGTATGCTGTCTTTAAGCAGTTTCTTACTTTCGTCCGATTCTTCTACTTGATTTTCAAATTCTGCTATGTAGGCGGTGATTTTCTTATTTGCTTCCTGTTTGGTTGTTCCCGAGAAGGATTTCCTTTTTCGATTGCCTTGCTCGTCCATATACCATACAACTCCGCACCATCTGTTGTCTGTTCTTTTAAACACATTTCCATTTGTAAGTAGCTTTCTCTTCATTATTTCACTCCCCTATTTAAAGTTATTTTTACAACACAAACATACCACAAAAGATCCCGTAAGTCTACGAAGGAATTTTGATAGATGTCAATATTTAGTTTTGATTGCAAAATTCTTAAAATTATCTCCGACACCGTCTAAAACACCACTTAAATGGCGGTATCTTACCGAAAACTCAGTCATTTTCACCAAAACAGCACCAACCCATCATTTTTAGCACCACACCGAACGGCACTGCCGGTCGGTGTTTAAGTGCATTGGTGGCGTCTTGCGACACCAATGCTTTTTCCTGCTTCAATTTATTCCGCCGATTTTCCTGTCAAATTAAGTCTATTTTCATGCGGCAATTTTATCATTTTCACAGTATTTATTTTGTATGCGTAACTTTACTTTCCTCTATGATATATTATCCTATACCTTGCATTTCTTTTTCCAATATCTATGACAGTTATGTTACAATTAGTTACAGAATCGATTCTTCGACCTTATCACGCGGTTTATTTGGCGGGTACAAGCGATTAACTTTTCATAGTAGTGTAACTACCTTACCACAAGATTTTTACTTTAAAACCTGCTGTTACGGTTGCGTTCAAACCGATAAATAATT
>JAZNWH010000094.1:0-3657 GCA_045593265.1 Clostridia bacterium
TTACGATTCCCGATATAATTACAGCCGATTATCGCAATAGACGCTGCTATCAAAACAAAAATCAGGCTTATTAAAAAGAGTTTCAATACCCTTATGTTTTTTTTAGTTTTTGTAGTTAGTGTATATCCTTTCATAACATAAGCTACCTTTCTTTATTTTTTCAATACTTTTTTATATAGGTCGAATGTTGCGTTTGCAACATCATTCCAGTTGTATTTACTGAGTATAAATTCGTCAGCCCCATTTTTTAGTTCCTTAACAATCTTCTCGTCATCGCACATTGCTTGCAGTTTTTCCGCCAAATCCTCCACATTACTCTTTTTAAAGTGCATTGCTTTGTTTTCTGTCACCAATGTGTTTTCAGGAATATCTGAGCATAAAACTGCATTGCCATATGCAAGAGCTTCCAAAAGGCTCAGGGACATTCCTTCAATATCAGAAGGAAGAGTAACTACATAAGCATTGCTATATATTTCGCATAATACATCACCCGATATAAATCCTGTGAAAATAATATCAGGATTTCCAGATGCTTTTTGCTTGATCATCTTTACATATTCATCTGTATCGCTTGTATCACCTGCGATAACAAGCTTTTTATTTGTTTTTATACTGTTATACGCATCAATCAGGTAATGAACGCCTTTTTCCGCTGTAAGTCTTGAAACGATACAAATATAATCACCTTTTGAAAGTCCGTATATTTTTTTGATTTCGTCTGCTTCTTTTTTGGCAGGCCTGTCTATTCCGTTATGAATAAGTATAGTGTCACGATTATAGGTTTTCTTAAAATACTCACGGGCACTTTCACTTAAGACAATTATTTCGTCAGCGCATTTTACCATAACACGCTCTCCGAATCTTATATAGCGAGAAGCAAATCCCTTGCCCCATTTTTCTCTTTGCCAATCAAGACCATGAACTGTTGCTACGCACTTTTTCCCAAACATTTTCGGTATCCACATAGCAGCACAAGGACCTTCTGCATGGAAATGTACTATATCGTATTTCCAGAAAGCCGCTAAAAAAGCCGCAGTAAAGGAAGCAACCATAGCAGAAAGACCTTTTTTGTTGATAGTCCATGCATTTTTTAATGTTACACCTTTATATTTTTTGTCTTTAACCGTGCCGATATATTCATTTTCCACTTTATCGGAACTGCGGTTGTAGCAGGTAACATCTATTCCTTTTTCAACAAGCAACGGACACAAAGAAGTGAGCACGTTTTCAATTCCGCCACGTCTTGAGGGAATAACTTTATGTCCAACCATTGCAACTTTCATATTTCTACCTCCCATCTTTAAAACAATCAAAATATGCTTCAAATGGTAAAAATTCGGCTACCTTCCTGTTCCGCTAAGCATAACAATGGGTGTTTTCAGCATTATTAGTATATCACCGGGGAAGGTTCTGTTTTGTATGTAATCAAGGTCCATTTCAACCCACTGTTCAAATGGAATGTCGTTTCTGTTTTTACTTATCTGCCATGTGCAGGTGAGTCCGGGAGTTACGTGCAGACGAAGCTTCTGATAATCGGTGTAATGCTCAACCTCACCCGGCAGAGGTGGTCTGGGACCTACCAAAGTCATATCACCTTTGAAAACGTTAAAGAATTGCATCAATTCATCAAGAGATAGTTTTCTTAAAATTTTTCCTACTCTTGTTATTCTCGGATCTTCTTTGATTTTAAAAACAGGTCCGTCCATTTCGTTTTTTTCTTTCAACTGCTCTAAAAGTGCTTCTGCATTAGGACGCATTGTACGGAATTTATACATATAAAATTCTTTTCCATGTCGTCCCACTCTTTTTTGTTTAAAGAACGGTCCTGCGCTCGGATCATCAATACATATAACAATCGCAATGATTATCATAAGCGGAAGAAAGCCAAGCAAAATTATCGTCGCAAAGAATATATCAAAGAGTCTTTTCTTTCTCCAATATCCTAAATAGGATTTTTCGATTAAAGCTTCCAATTTTACTCTTGTTTTCTCGTCAACTTTCTCACTATCAATGTAGGGCATTTTTGAATCCTTCTTTCATTTATTCATAGTTAAAATTTAAAAGTGTATTGTACTCTGTATTACGCCAGGGAGAATAATAAAACTTACTAAAATCTTGTCTGCTCCCGTCAAGTAATTTCTCTCCGTCTTTTATATATCCCGGATGGAATCCAATCTCAATATTTTTATTATATTTATTTGCAAGTTTCAGATAGTGCGGAAGCAGTTTTCTTATTCTTGCATCGTTTAATTTACCCGAAAACAAAATTCCCATAAAATATGCAGATTGTATTTTTGATTTTTTCAATTCCCTTCGGTTTGCAAAAGCAAGCATTTTTAAAAGCCATTGTTTTATCAAACCTATGGGGTTATATTCAAAATATAATGATGGTGTAAAAACATATGGTGAAATTGGCTCTGCAGGGATACGAACACTTTGGACATTCAGACCTTCATCTTTAATTGCACGCATCAGAGTTTTAAAAATAAGAGGTATCATATGGGTGTGCTGATGACCGTCTATTGAAACCGATATGTTTTCACCCATAGCCTTTTTCCAAAATTTAATCTGACTTTGCATTTCTGTATAAACTTGTTTTTCAAATTCCTTCCTTTTATTTGAGATGGAGAGAAAAAACAAGCCTATAAATGAATATTTAAAGTATCCTTTATCCGATATTAGCAAGCTGGCATCATTCGGTTCCGAAAGCGGACGTCCCTCCACCAAATTAATATGTAAAGATAGTGTCGTATTAGTACCTGCCAAGCGCTGTTTAAAATCTGATATTTCGCCGTTTGGCAAAACACTAACCTTGTTTAAAACCCCATTTTCAAGACAATTTTCTATGCGACTGTTTGCCCCCTCGGATATACCATAATCGTCCGCACAAAAATATACCATATTATTTACCTCTTAATCCCCAAGCTTTATAACAATTACATTATCAATGACTGATATTGAATTTTTTGCAGGCCAGTTATTTAAACTGTCTGTATCAATTCTTTTCAGAAGCTCTGATTTTTCTTCACCCGAAATAAATTTATAATTTTTTCCGCAATAATCATTTAATGCACTGCATAAAACACTTTGACCAACTATTTCATCATCTGCTCTCAAAATATAGCCATCTGTTGTTCCCGTCATATCAGGCGGTAGCTCTGCGCTGTAAGCCTCACTTTCGGCAAGATAGCCTAAAACTAAAATACTATCACATTCTACGGTACCTTCGGTCTGTTCGATTCGGTCTGCAATACGAATTAAAGTGCCATAAGACCTTTCATAAGCCATATTCAGTTTATGATAACTGACATTTGCAATGATTGTCTGATTAAAAATAAGTATTGCCGTAACAACAAGGATTGTCCACTGTTTTACTTTGTTAGGTCTCACACTCGTATTTTCATATTGCAGTATGAAAAACAGATAAAATATCAAAAATCCCATTTTCATCAGGTTGTGATAATCAATACAACTATTTATAAAGCTAAGTACACTTGCACCAACAGGTAACAAAATCACACAAATGCACAGCATCAGGATTTTGGCAATACCCAACTTGTTTTTTATCACATCTGTCAAATACAAGAAAAGAGTTAGAACAAACACAATAGAGTTTATTACGCCAAATACATTCAAACCTGCAGAAAAATCAAAGAA
>JAZNWH010000095.1:0-18264 GCA_045593265.1 Clostridia bacterium
GACGAAACCTTGCTTCTGATGTTAAAATACTCATAGGAAAATGTCTCCTTTTTGATACATGTTTTTTTGGTCATTAACATTATATCATATTTGGAGTTCATTTTCCTTTTTATTTGTCACCCATCAATTGTATCACAACATATGTTGAAATTTTTTTCATGCTATGTTAAAATATCTTAGTAAGGAGATTATAAAGATGAATATTTTGTTTGTAGGCGATGTAGTAGGCAGACCTGGCAGAGACTATCTGACTGAAAATTTAGGAAGAATAAAAAAAGAAAATAATATTGATGTTTGTATATGCAATGGTGAGAATTCGGCTCATGGAAACGGAGCTACAGCAGAAACTGCTTCTCAGATTTATCAGGCAGGAGCAGATATTATAACAATGGGAAACCACACCTTTAAGCAGAATACCCAAAAGCTTTTTGACGAGTGTGGTTATGTAATTCGTCCAATTAATTATCCGTCCACTCTCCCCGGTGAGGGCAGTATTATATTCGATACAGGATATGCACGAATAGGTGTTATAAATGCTCAGGGGAGAATTTTTATGGATCCTCTTGACTCTCCTTTTACTGCGTGCAGAAAAGAGGTTGACCATTTAAAAAAAGATTGCGATATTATCATAATTGATTTTCATGCAGAAACTACAAGCGAAAAAGCAGCAATGGCACATTATCTTGATGGTGAAGTTACCGCAGTTATAGGAACTCACACCCATGTCCAGACAGCAGATGAAACAATTTTACCAAAGGGAACTGCATTTATAAGTGATGTGGGAATGACGGGTGTTAAGGATTCTATTCTCGGAGTAGACAAACATATTATAGTTGACAGATTTGTAAATCTCACCAACAATAAATTTGTAATTGCTGAAGGCAAAGTTATGTTTAATGCTGTTGTAATTGAAGCAGATGTCGAAACAAAAAAAGCTATCGCAATCAAAAGGATAAATTTCTGACAGAAAGGCACGTAAATTATTATGAAACTAAAAAAAACCATTATATGTTTTATGCTTACTTTTTGTTTGTTACTTTCATCTTGTGGGAAAAATAATGAAGACAATCAGGAAAATCCTGATTTCGGTGGAAGCATTGACATATTTGCATATACTCCCGATACACTGAATCCTTTGCTTACGGTACACCAGACTAATGCGGCCGTCTTTTCCCTCTTATGCGACAGCCTTTTGAACCTTAATAACGATATGACGGTCTCATGTAATGTGGCTGAAAGCTTCAGCTGTAATGAAGATGGTTCTGTCTGGACATTTAACATAAAAAAAGGATATGTATTCAGTGATGGCAGTATTCTTACTGCCCAAAATGTCATAAATTCAATAGATATGCTTCGTTCGAGTCCTAAAAATATGTACTATCCGTTAATGACATATGTTAAATCATATCGTGCAGTTTCCGATTATGCAGTAGAGCTTACTCTTAAAATAAGAGGAAACACTTTTCTGTCCTATATGAACTTCCCTATTGTCAAAAGCAGAAGTGAAATTGTGGGCAGTGGACCTTATGTAGTAAAATCAGAAGATAAAGATAAAATTGTTTTAGAGGCAAGCGATACAAAAAAAACAAATATAAAAACTTTGAATGTCAATATTTATCCTAAAAATGATATGGAAGTCAATGCTTATATGTCAAACGAAACAGATGTAATCGACGCAGACTTTTACTCACTTGCCGAGCTTTCATCATCAGCAAGAAGCAATCAGACGGAATACATTTCTGATTATTTTACATTTTTGGGGTTTAACACTCAATCCGAAACTATGTCGGATATAAATATCCGTAAAGCTGTAGCAAGCCTTATCAACAAAGAAGAAATTACTGAACAGGTTTTTGTAAACCATGCAAAAATCACCAATTCTCCCTTTAAGCCCGGTACAGTATATTCAAATCTTACAACAAATGACTACGAATACAATTTAAATAAAGCTGAAAAATTCCTTACTTCTTCCGAGATGAAATTTGAGGACATATCCTTTTCAATACTTGTAAATGAGGAGACCGTATGCAAAAAACAGGTTGCTGAGTTTATTGCAGGAAAACTTACCCAGGCAGGTATGAATGTTACTGTCAATGCAGTAAGCTTTGAAACGTATCTCCAAAAAATAAGAGATAAAGATTTTGTTGCCTTTATAGGTGAAATAAAAATGCCAAAGGAATATGATGTTTCCTTTATGTTCAGCACATCAGGAAATAATTTTGGTTATGTAAGAGAAGATTTTACATCAGCTCTTCACGGGTTTATATATGCTAAAACGCAGGACGATAAATTAATCCACTGTGAAAACATTCAAAAGATTTTACTTGAAGATGTTCCGTTAGTAAGCCTTTTCTACAGAAATAACACCCTTTTTACCGACTCAACAATAATGGGTGATTTCAATCCTTTGCAGGATAATATATATAATGGTATTACCAATTGGAAAATAAAGAATTAAGGAGCTGTTATAAATGAAAAACTATCGCGAAAATTTTGTTGGTGTTTTTGGAGACCCTGTTGACGAAAATCCAACCGGAGCAATTGAGCAGGCAGGATTTGACTATCTCGGTATCCCTTTCCGATTCCTGACAATTAAAGTTAAAGAAGGCGACCTTGAGAATGCTGTTAAAGGTATGCGTGCCATGAATTTTTCAGGCATAGGTGTAACAATGCCTCATAAGCAGTCAATTATTAAGTATCTTGACGAAATATCAAGAGACGCTTCAATAATTGGTGCTGTAAACACAGTTTACTGGAAAGACGGCAAGCTTTTCGGCGAGAATGTGGATGGCAAAGGCTTTATGATGAGCTTAAAGGATAACAATATAGAAGCTGAAGATAAAAATATTGTTGTTTTAGGTGCAGGTGGTGCTGCAAGTGCTATTGCAGTTGAGCTTGCTTTGGCAGGTGCAAAAAATATTACTATTGTAAATATTGATGAGGCACAGGGAATGAGACTTGTTAATTCCATAAATGACAACACCGAAGCAAAAGCAGTTTTTGCTCTTTGGAAAGGTACATACACCATTCCTGAAAATACCGACATTTTAATAAACGCAACATCAATCGGATTTATTGACGGAAGTCAATGCCCTGACATCGACTATAATTCCTACAAAAAAGATACTGTTGTATGTGATGTTATACCTAATAAAACAACTACTCTCTTCCTGGATAGGGCAAAGGAAAAAGGCTGCCACACAATCAACGGACTGAGTATGCTTGTAAATCAGGGAACACTTTGTTTTGAACTCTGGACAGGAGAAAAAGCGCCTCTTGAAGTTATGACAAACGCAGTAAAGAGAGAATTTAATATAACAGATTAACATATAAAACAATCAGCTCAGTCGGTTTCGCACCACATTGCAAAAAAGCACATACCCTGTGATGTGGTTATTTTGTGCCGAAGGCACCCTCGTAAAAAGGTGGTAGCGACAGCAAGATGTCGCGAAGGCGCTTGCAACTAAGCAGTCATGCCGAGCGTGCCTTTTTACGAAAGAGGAGCAACAATAAAGCATATGAAAAGCACCCGTTTTTTCACGGGTACTTTGAATGTCGCGATATTTGTTGCGACGATGGAGCTATTGACGAGAATCGAACTCGTGACCTCCACACTACCAATGTGGTTTACTCTTGCGGTTCCCGACAAAAACTCCCTTAAGTCGTTTTTTGTCGACCGCTGCGCCTTTTCGTCCCTCACTTATTCTGCCACCGGCAGCGTTCGGGCGAAAACTACCGACTAGCAGCTCAGTCGGTTTCGCACCACATTGCAAAAAAAGCACATACCCTGATGGGTATGTGCTTTTCTGGAGCTATTGACGAGAATCGAACTCGTGACCTCCACACTACCAATGTGGTGCTCTACCGACTGAGCTACAATAGCAAATAAAAAGCTGCTGAAACACGCTCGTGCTGACTCGCTTTCACACGTTCATATCTTAGCAGGCTTTCATTCTCCGGAGCATGATGGAACTCCGCTCTTGCATAATGCAAGTGGCGACCCGGAAGAGACTCGAACTCTCGACCTCCTGCGTGACAGGCAGGCGTTCTAACCAACTGAACTACCGGGCCATATTTGCCAACATTAGAATTATATCATAAAACATTATATCTTGCAAGTATTTTTTTGAAAAAAGTTTAATTTTTTTAGATTTTCATATAACCCGGAGTTGGCGCTTTTATCATTAATGGTTCTTTTGTTACAGGGTGATTAAATTTAATCTCACTGCAATGGAGCATAAATTTTTCTTCTCCCTCTTGTTTTCCGTAAAGAAAATCATTTTTCAAAGGACATCCTATATGTGAAAAGTGAACTCTTATCTGATGAGTTCTTCCTGTAAGAAGGTTTACTTTAATCAAAGCATTTTCTCCATTTTCTGCCAAAACCTCATATTGGGTAATTGCTCTTTTCCCGTCATAGGCAACAATTCTTTTTATAATACTTTCCTGTTCTCTGCGTATAGGTGCATCAATCTCCCCTTTTGATATCTCAGGAACACCATCTGTTATACAAAGATAAGTTTTTTTAAAAGTACCTTTTTGCATTTGCAGACTTAAATTATGACTTGCCTGAGGCGTTTTCGCAATTATAACAACACCTGTTGTATCACGGTCAAGACGGTTTACTGCCCTGAAAACAAAATTTTCATTCCTGTAGTAATACATAACTGCATTCCCAAGAGTATTGTCATAATTATTAAGGGATGGATGAACAGGCATATCCTGAGGCTTATTAACTGCCAAAATATCCTCATCCTCATATAAAATTTCAAGAGGCATCTCAACAGGTATTACGTTAGGAGACTTATTTTGAGGCATAGTGATTTTAAGCTCATCCCCAATTTTCACAACACCTCTTACAGTTACATGGTTGCCGTTTAATAAAATTCCGTCAGGGATTTGCTTTAATTTGGTAATAAGTCTTTTAGATAATTTAAAATAATTAACAAGAAGCCATCCTACAGTTTTATCAACTTGTTCATTGTTTACAATTAAAATTAATTCTCTCATAGTTATATTTTAACAAATATATCTTGTAAATACAAGTAATTTTTGTTATAATTACTATAACATTTAAAAAAGGAGTATTTAATATGGAAAACTTAAAGAAAGAAATATTTGATAATGTGAAAATAGTTACTTATACAAAAGACGATTGTGTTGATGTAACAAAATACGCACATCTTGCTACAGATAACATCTGGGATAAAGCTATAAATACAGCTTTAAAAGAAAATAAAAAAGTTTATATTCCTGATATGGGAAAAGAGATTTTACTTGACTCAAGTATTATTATGGACGATGACTGTGTTCTTATTGTCGACAAAAATCAGGTTATATCACTTACTGAAACAAATGGACTTTGTATGATTATGAATTCCCGTGCTAAAACAGGGGCTTTTAACGCTGTAGACCGAACAGACTGTAACAAAAACATTTATATTGAGGGCGGTATATGGAGCCCTAGCAGACATAACAACACAGAACGACTTTCAAATTCTTATGAAAATCCTTTTCAGGGAGTTTTTGCAATAATGTTTCTTTCCAATATAGAAAATCTTACTGTAAGAAACTGTATTTACGAAAATTCACAAAGCTATGCAACTCAGGTTTGCAATGTAAAAGGATTTTTAATTGAAAACATCTTATATCTTCAATATAAAAAAGACGGTGTTCACCTTAACGGACCATCTGAATACGGAATTATAAGAAATCTCGAAGGCGAAAATATGCTTGATGACCTGGTTGCTTTCAATGCATGGGACTGGGACTGTTCAGCGACAACCTTTGGTACGCTTGACCATGTTTATGTTGAAAATCTTAAAAGCAACAACAACGAAATCCGTCTTTTGCCGGGAAGAAAAACCTTTGAAAATTCCCCTTCCGTTGATTGTGATATCACAAACTGTATTTTCAAAGATATTACAGGGGTTTATACATTCAAAATGTATTGTCAGAAAAACTGGAGAGAGGCGTTTATGCCCGATTATGTTGACCATTCCGAAACTGTCGGCAATATAGACAATGTATATTTTGAAAATATCCGCTTTGACAAAGTTCGTGCAGACGGTTTTTCATCAATTCCTGTAAACGGATTATTCGACTGCTGTTCTTATTCAAGCAACATTCATTTTAATAACATTTCTGTTAATATGGATAAAGCTGAATTTGACAAAACAGGACTTAAACTCTTTTCTGTAGGTCCGCTTACATACACTTGGAAAAACCACTACCCTGACGAACCTGAAAAATGGGGTGAATTATTTGAACCAGACAGAGTGTGTGAAGCAAAAAATATCACATTTAAGAATATCACTTTTAATGGTAAAAAAATTACATCTCTTGATGAAGTTATGGGAGAAATTCATCTCAGTATCAATCCTGATTACCCTAACACCACACCTAAAGGCGGCACAGGCTACGGAACAATAGTAAAGGAAAGCTGTACAATAGAATGAAAAAAATAATACTCGCATCTGCATCACCCAGGCGAAAGGAATTAATGAATCTTACCAAATTGCCTTTTGTAATCAAAGTGTCTGATGCAGATGAGACATTAACAGAAAATATAACACCTGACAAAGCAGTTGAAATTCTTTCAAGAAGAAAAGCAGAGGCTGTAAATACAAACGACACAAATACAATTATAATAGGTGCTGATACTGTTGTTGCAATTAATTCTGTCATTTTAGGAAAACCAAATTCAAAAGATGATGCAAAAAGAATTTTAAGGCTTCTGTCAGGAAATGTTCATCAGGTATATACAGGGGTAACAATTATTTGCGGAGAAACAATTGACACCTTCAATGTAAAAACCGATGTTGAATTTTATCCCCTTACTGAAAAAGAAATTGAAGAGTATACCTCCTTTGAAGAATGTTATGATAAAGCAGGCGCTTACGGAATTCAAGGGATGGGTGGTTTGTTCGTAAAAAAGATCACCGGCGACTATAATAATGTTGTAGGTCTTCCTGTAGCTGAAGTTTACAGAAAACTTAAAGAATTAATATTGGATTAAATGAATATATAAAAAACGAGGTGATAGTTTGTGAATCCTATTGAATTCATAAAAACAGTTGTACTTGGTGTAATTGAAGGTATAACAGAATGGCTGCCTGTTTCAAGTACGGGACATATGATAATAGCTGAAGATTTTCTTAAACTCAGTGTATCAGAAAGCTTTTGGGAAATGTTCCTTGTGGTTATTCAGCTTGGTGCAATTTTGGCAGTAATATGTATGTACTTTAACAAATTAAACCCCTTCTCATCTAAGAAAAGCAAAACTCAAAAAAAAGCTACCTGGGATATCTGGGGAAAAGTTATTGTAGGTGTTCTGCCTGCAGCAATTCTCGGCTTTTTACTTGATGACTGGATGGATGAACATCTTTACAACTCAATCACAGTTGCAACAACACTTATAGCATACGGTATCTTATTCATCTTAGTCGAAAACCTTAATAAAAATAAACAGTTTTCAACAAAAAACTTTAAGCACCTATCCTATAAAAAAGCTCTTGCAATCGGATGTTTTCAGACTTTGTCTTTAGTTCCCGGAACCTCCCGTTCAGGCTCAACTATTCTTGGTGCAATGCTTATGGGAACATCAAGGGAAATTGCTGCAGAATATTCTTTCTTTCTTGCAATTCCTGTTATGTTCGGTGCAAGTCTTTTGAAAATTGCTAAATTTATACTTAAAGCAGAAGTCTTAATAACTTCAAACGAAATTGCAGTTTTAATAGTAGGAGTTATAACCTCCTTTATCGTTTCTCTCTTTGCAATTAAGTTCCTTGTAGGCTTTGTTAAAAAGTACGATTTCAAAGTCTTCGGCTGGTATAGAATTATTTTAGGTATTATCGTTATTCTGCTTGCATTAACAAATGTAATATAAAATTTCCAAATCAAAAGGCTGTAAAAAATCAATGATTTTTTTACAGCCTTTTGATTTATTTGTACAGATACAAGCCTTCTAAAACATTTATACCATCTTGATTTATAAATTCAAGCTTAATTGTTTTTTCATTTTGAGAATCTGTCGTCAGGTATGCTTTTACAGTAATTTCGTCAGGGTCCTTTTTTATGGTTTCAACACCTGTTAAAACAGCTTGTGATTCTGCTTTCATAGTGTTTAAGACACTTATATCTACCCCACCCTCAAAATCTGTTATTTTTATTGTATATTCATCATTTCCCTGAGGATAGATTTCAAAATTACCTATAGATACATCTCTGTAAGTTGAAGATGTATAAATTTTCCACATTCCCATATATTCATTATTTTCGTCAATATTTTTACCTGTATTTTCACTACATCCACATAATAAAATTATCAAACCTAAAAACATTAATACTATTTTTTTCATTTTATATCTCCTTTTTTACTGCATAAGCTACACGATCATTACCACTGTAATCTTTTATTATTTCCACATCGTTAAAACCTGCCAAAGTTAAAATTTCCTTCAAGTCGTTCCCTTGGTCAAAACCGATTTCAAAAATTACTGCTCCACCATTATTTAAGCTGTCAATGGCAATTTTTGAAATTTTTCTATAAAATTTAAGTCCGTCATTTCCACCGTCAAGAGCAATATATGGTTCGGCACCTTTAACTGTTACGTCAAGCTTTTCAATATCTTCTGTTCTTATATACGGAGGATTTGACAAAATTAAATCTGCACCTGAAAAATCAATATTTGTATTTAAGATATCGTCTTTTAAAAAGGTAACATCTGTCATATTTCTTTCTGCATTTATTTTGGCTATACTTAGTGCCTTTTCACTTATATCAAGGGCTTTTACTTTTACCTTTGCCATTTTTGAAACAGAAATTGCGATACATCCTGAACCTGTACAAATATCGTAGATATTGGGATTTTCTTTACCTTTCAGAAACTCAAGAGCCTTTTCCACAAGAATTTCTGTATCCTGACGTGGAATAAGGACATTTTCATTCACATAAAATTCAAATCCCATAAATTCGGCACTTTCAGTTATATACTGAACAGGAATTCCTGAAAGCCTTTTTTGGACAAGTTCAAAAAAAGACTCACCGATTTCATCCCTTTGACGAAGAATATATTCACCAGAACTACAACCAAGAAAATACTGCATTAAAAAACGGGCATCGGATTTAAAATCTTCGATGCCTTGTGTTTTTAACATATCTTCGGTTTTTCTCAAAGCTTCAAAAACCTTCATTACCACTTATCCTCTTCTTTGTTCTCGGGGATTACTGCTTTCATAGACGCTATTGCAACCTCAAGCTGACTGTCATCAGGCTCATTTGTAGTTATTTTCTGCAACCACATACCCGGTGCACTTATAATCCTTGTAAATTTATTATCATGTCTGCCTGCGAATTTTATTATTTCATAAGATAAACCTGCAACTACAGGCATCAAAGCAAGCCGTGTAAGTGTCCTTACCAGCACATTATCCCATTTTAAAAAGGAAAAGCATATAATACTTACTATCATAACAATAAACAAAAAGCTTGTTCCACATCGTGGATGAAGCCTTGACTTTGTTCTTGCATTTTCTACAGTTAAATCCTCTCCTGCTTCATAACAAGCAATAGTTTTATGCTCTGCACCGTGATATTCAAAAACTCTTTTTATATCCTTTAGCTTTGCTGCAAGGGAAAGATATATAAGGAAAATTGCAATTCTTATAACACCTTCAATCAGACTTTTAACTATTGAAGCAAGATTTGAGGTCTCTTTAAAAATTCCTGTAATAATGCTTACAATCCATGTCGGAAGCAATATAAACATTCCAACCGAAAGACATATGGAAAGTATTACCGAGAAATATATAACTATATCCTTAAGCTTATCTCCGAAAACCTTTTCAAGCCATTTATCAAATTTTGTAGGCTCTTCTTCCTCTAAATCAATCTGATCTGCCGAAAACATAAGAGCCTTTACCCCTGTTACCATTGAACGGAAAAAGCCTACACAGCCCCTTATAATAGGAACTTTGGCTATTTTGCTTTTTGAAGCTTTGGAAACAGGGCGCACATCGGTTAAAATTTCACCGTCTGTCTTACGAACAGAAATAGCCATTTTGTCAGGACCTAACATCATAACACCTTCCATAACTGCCTGACCACCTATGGAGGTTTTATGTTTACAACTCATAAATTTTCTCCTGTTATTTTAATACCTAAAGTATAGCAGATAAATGTGAAAAATTCAAGATATATAAGAAATTAAGCAAAAAAAAACCTGCTTAACGAAGCAGGCAAAAAAAAGATAGGGATGAATATATAAAAAGATATTAGCGATTGTAATAAGGTGTTTCCTTATTACAGTTATTATTATAGTTTGAAATTGTGAATAAATTGTGTTCTTTTTGTAAACTTTTTAAAAAAAGTAAAAATATTAACCCAATTTTATTAAATTTGTCAATTTTTTAGCCCTTAAGAAAATATTTAAAGACTATTTCTTGGGCATTATTACTGACCAGACATTTTCCATATGATTCCAAAAAAGCTTTATTTAAAAGGCTTTTTTGTGAAAATTCGTTTAAAATGAAACAAACTGCAAATTCTTTTTTCGCACAATTTTCCAAAACCAGATAATATTCTTTCTCATACACGTAAATGCTGGAAAAACCACTAAATAAAGCAAAAAAATTTTCAAAGACAAAAAATATTTCCTCAATGTCAGTAAATTTGTAAACAAATTCACTTTTTTCTTCATCTTTTTTTATTACACTAACTAATAAATCGCCTTCAATAAGGGGAAAAATTTGAAATGTCAGTTCTTCTTTTTCATATAAAGAAGCACCGTTCTCTTCAATTATAGTTAATATTGTATTTATATATGTATTACAGGTTTCATCGTCAATCAGCATTTTATTTATATTTATTTTTTTTGCAAGGAGTTCTTCGTGAGTGAAAAATAAATTTAGTCTTTGATTGTCGATTTTTATAAGCTTCATTTTATATAACCTCCCTTATGTTTACATTATATATCTTTACTCGTTGAAAATAAATGCAAAATTATTGTAATATTTTCCATTTTGATATATAATAACAAATAAATGGAAAAGAGGCGATTTATTGTGAAGATATTAATAACAGGTGCATCGTCAGGAATCGGTAAGGAGATAGCGATACAACTTTCAAAGAACAATACTGTTATTGCTGTTGCAAGAAATGCAGAACAATTAAATTTGTTAAGTAAGCAAACGGGTTGCACAGCAGAAATATGTGATATATCCGACGCAAATAATTGCAAAAGGCTTTTTGAAAAATATAATGACATCGATGTGTTGATTAATAATGCAGGTTTTGGTGATTTAGGATTTTTCAGCGACACAGACTTACAAAAAGATATAGCTATGATTGACACGAATATTAAAGGACTTCATATCCTTACAAAAATGTATCTTACGGTAATGGTAAAAAAGAATTACGGATATATTTTAAACGTAAGCTCTGTCGCATCATTTATGCCGGGACCTTTGATGGCAACATATTACGCATCTAAAGGATATGTTACCCGTCTTACAAAAGCAATCCAGAAAGAGTTGAAAAAACAGAAATCAAAAGTTTATGCAGGTGTTCTTTGTCCCGGACCTGTTGACACAAATTTTAACAATGTTGCTAACTGCAAATTCAATTTAAAATCTCAGTCTGCTCAAAAAGTTGCTGAAATTGCAATTAAAAATATGTTTAAAAAGAAAAAAGTTATATGTACATCTTTGGGTGTAAGTTTAGCAAGACTTGCTTCAAAATTACTCCCTGACAGTATTTTGATGGATTTCGCGTATATGGCACAAAAGAAGAAATATCACACAAATTAACAAAGACCGTCAACAGTGCGCTTTGGCATTGCTGACGGTCTTAAATTCATTTATTGAAAATTTTTTTTAACTTAGCTTTAACGTTAGCTTTACGTTTTAATGTTTCTTCTTCATTATAAACAATATCCAACACCGCTCCTTCGCAAATATTTTGTGGGAGTGCTTCTGTCGGCAATTGTACCATATCTCCTTTTTCTGTTTCGCAAACAGCAAAATTACCTTCTATTCGGTCTATAATCAATTTCATCAAATCACCTCGTATGAAAATTAAAAGTTCAATTCAAATCAATACCACTTTTTTTACAGTTAGAAGCCTGACTATTCTTCAAAACAATTATATTGATTAAGAATATACACACCCATATCATACATAAGCTTCTCGAGATGTTTTTGCATAAACAGCTGCGTATTCAAAAGACGGTTATCTTTTTCAAAATTCATTCTGTCGCCAAGCCAATATTTTGATGGGCGAAGTGATGAGCTTGCTTCAAATGTAAAGTAGCCATTATATTTTATATCTACAAGAGCAGTCATAATTTCATCTAAATTCATTGTTCCGAAATACGGTAAAAGATGTTCATCGCCACTTCCACGATTATCATTTATATGAAGCGCATATAAATCAGTGCCTATCGCCGTTATTTCGTTATATTGCGCTCCTTCACAGTTACCATGCCCTGTATCCCAGCAAGCATGAAAAAGAGGATGACCTACATATTCAACAAACTCTTTCATATCAGCACCTGTGTTTGTAAAATACATATCTCCCATATTTTTACGGGTTGAATTTTCACATAACACATTCACGTTATTTCTTTCCATAGCAGGAAAAAGTTTTTTGAAAAATTCTCTGTTTCTTTCAAAACTTTCTTCTTTACTTATATTTTTACTCATTCCTGCATGAACAACTATATTGGGAATTCCTAAAACACCACACACATCAATGGACCGAATTGTTGCATTTACAATTTCATCAACGGAATCCTTATTTTCCGAAAGAGGATTACCACCAGGTGAATGTGCCTGCACAAACTTTACTCCCATTTTTTTTGAATTTTCTAAAAGTTTTTTTGCATTATCGCACCAATTATTGCTTACCAACAATTCGTCATTTTCCCCAACAACATACATACTAAGATCAATGTATTTAAAACCTGCTTCACAAACACAATCAATTCTTTCCTGATATATTTGAAAAAAACTATCAAAATCCCCGGTTGTTGTTGCTAATTTCATTTTTGTCTCCTTTATAAAGCTTCTGTAATAAAATCCTTTTATATTGGTAAAGAAACTGTTAAAAAACCATGAAGTTTCTTAACAGTTCCTGTGTTAGTAATTAATTTGTGTAGTTATCAAAATATCCCTGAACAAGAACGATAGGTGTTCCTTTATCACCTGAGCCACTTGTAAGGTCGCAGAGAGAACCGATTAAGTCTGTAATACGTCTTGGAGTTGTTCCCTGAGATGCCATACTTCCTGAAAGGTCTGTATCCTTTTTACGGATTTCTTCTTCAATAGCATTCTTCAAAGCTTCTCCTGAAAGATTTGCAAAATCATTATCTGCAAGATATTTTAATTTCAATTCATTTGGCGTTCCTTCAAGTCCAGGAGTATTAGCAACAGAAACACTTGGGTCTGCAAGCTCCCAGATTTTACCTACAGGGTCTTTAAATGCTCCGTCTCCGTATACCATAACTTCAAAATGCTTACCTGTTTTTTCAAGCATTTTTGCCTGAATATCCAAAACAAGGTCTAAACACTCATTAGGGAATAACTTAATTTTATCCTCTGTAGATTTATTAGAGCCGAGAAGGCCGAATTTGCTGTTATATCCACTACCGTCAACAGGCTGATTTAAAATATCATCAAGACCTAAAACTTTGTCTGCTCCTGCTTCCTTTAAAATTCTTTTTGTTCTTACTCTTGTATGAATATCGCAAGTTAAAACATTTTTTGTATAATCAAGAATAACTCTTGGATTATTTGCAAAAATAATTTCAGCTTCCGCTCCGCATTCACGGATTAAATTTCCGTAATATTCAACATAATCGACACAAGTAAAGGGATGCTTGTTAACACCGAATAATTCTCTGTATTTTTCTTCTGAAAGAACATCGGAGTACGGATTAACACCTGCAGCATCAAGCTTATCTAAAGATACAAGCTCATTGCCCACTTCATCAGAAGGATAGCTAAGCATTAAAACAACTTTTTTTACTGCTTTTGCAATACCTCTCAGGCAAATAGCAAAACGATTACGGGAAAGTATTGGGAAAATAACACCCACAGTATCTGTTCCAAACTTGTTTTTTACATCCTTTGAGATTGCTTCAATTGATGCATAATTTCCCTGTGCTCTTGCCACAACCGATTCAGTAATACAAACTACGTCCCGGTCATTAAAACTGAAGCCTTCACTTTGACCCGCATTGAGAACACTCTCAACCACTATATCCGCAAGGTTATCTCCCTGGCGAATAATGGGGCAACGGATACCTCTTGATGTTGTTCCTACATTTCTTGCCATATATATTCCTCTTTTCTCCGACTAAGAAAGTCGATTTTAACAAATAAGAATTAAAAAACTTTACCAAACTATATTTTATAACAAAATCGAAATAATTACAATACATTTTTTAGATTTTTTTGCAATTTTTATTTTAAAACTTGCATTTGCTATCAATTTGTTCAATAAAAAAGGATTTTTGGTGTAAACATATAATATATTATAGTGGAACTAAGGAGGTTTTGATATGCCAAATATAAATAATGATAGTATGTTCACTTTATCGTACGGTCTTTTTGTACTGTCTGCAAAAACTGAAAAAGATAATGCTTGTATCATAAATACTGTGCAACAGGTTACTCAGAATCCTTTGAGAATATCTGTTGCTGTAAATAAAAGTAACTATACTCACGATATGATTGTACAGTCAAAAGAATTTAATGTTTCTGTTTTAACCGAAAGTGTCCCCTTTTCGGTTTTTGAAAGATTTGGTTTTTCAAGTGGAAGAGATACAGACAAATTCGCCGGATTTGAAAATGTCTCCAGAACAGAAAATGGCATTTTATATCTTACAAACAACACCAATGCTGTAATTTCGGGAAAAGTAATAGAAATGGTAGATTTGGGAACACATACTCTTTTCATCGCAGATGTAACAGAAGCATTCAAGCTTAACGATGAAAAAAGTGTTACCTATCAGTATTATTTTGACAATATCAAACCCAAACCACAAGCTGAAAAAAAGAAAGGCTATATTTGTAAAATTTGTGGATATATTTATGATGGAGAAACGCTTCCTGACGACTTTATCTGTCCGATATGCAAGCACGGAGCTGAGGATTTTGAGCCTTTAGAATAAATATAATTTGCAAGGGACTGTTACAAAACAAGTAACGGTCCCTGTTTTCAGGACAAAATACAAAAAATCATTTTTGCATCCTTTTCACAAAACCTATTTGTTGCTATGCAAGTTTTCGTGCTGTAACTTGCATATTTTTATTGACAACTTAAAAGAATAGTGATATAATTATTCCATATTAAATTTAGCATTTAAAGGGGCGATTTTAATGAAAAATCAGTATTTAAACGAAGTTCTCGAAACAGTTAAAATTCGTAATGCAAATGAACCTGAATTTATTCAGACAGTTACAGAAGTTTTCGAAAGCATTGAACCTGTTATCGAGAAGAGACCTGACTTGGTTGAAGCAGGTGTAATCGAAAGAATGGTTGAACCTGAAAGACAGATTACTTTCCGTGTTCCTTGGGTTGATGATAACGGCAAGGTTCAGGTTAACAGAGGTTTCAGAGTTCAGTTTAACTCAGCCATCGGACCATACAAGGGCGGTTTAAGATTCGCTCCTAATGTATATGCAGGTATTATTAAGTTCTTAGGCTTTGAACAGACATTCAAAAACAGCCTTACATCACTCCCTATGGGTGGTGGTAAAGGTGGTTCTGACTTTAACCCACAGGGCAAGTCAGATGCTGAAGTTATGCGTTTCTGTCAGAGTTTTATGACTGAGCTTTACAGACACATCGGTCCTGATTTGGATGTTCCTGCAGGTGATATTGGTGTAGGTGCAAGAGAAATCGGATATATGTTCGGTCAGTATAAGAGATTGAAGAATGAATTTACAGGTGTTTTAACCGGTAAAGGTATTACATATGGTGGTTCATTAATCCGTCCTGAAGCTACAGGCTATGGTGCTGTTTATTATACAGTTGAAATGCTTAAGCACTTCGGCGATGACATCAAAGGTAAGACATTTGCGATTTCAGGTTTCGGTAATGTTGCTTGGGGTACTGTTAAAAAGGTTACAGAGCTTGGTGGTAAAGTTGTTACAATTTCAGGTCCTGACGGTTACATTTATGACGAAGAAGGTATTACAAGCGAAGAAAAGATTAACTATATGCTTGAAATGCGTGCTTCATGCCGTAACAGAGTTCAGGATTATGCTGACAAATTCGGTGTACCTTTCTTTGCAGGCGAAAAGCCATGGGGTGTTAAGGCTGACATCATAATGCCTTGCGCAACTCAGAACGAAGTTGGTATGGCTGAAGCTGAAAAGATTGTTGCTAACGGTATCAAGTATTATGTAGAAGTTTCAAATATGCCTACAACCAACGAAGCTGTTGCTTATCTTAAGAATAACGGTGTTATCGTTGCTCCTTCAAAAGCTGTTAACGCAGGTGGTGTTGCAGTTTCAGGTCTTGAAATGAGTCAGAACTCAATGCGTTATAGCTGGGCAGCTGAAGAAGTTGATGAAAAACTCAAAACTATCATGAAGAACATCTTCTCAAGCTCAGTTAAAGCTGCTAACGAATACGGTCTTGGCGATGACCTTGTTGCAGGTGCAAACATTGCAGGCTTTATCAAGGTTGCAGAAGCTATGAAGGCTCAGGGTTGCGTTTGATAATTAATTAAAACATTACATATTTATTGCACCTGAAACAACAGGTGCAATAAGTTTGTTTAAAGAATTTTGTTTCTTATGTACGAAAGGACAATTAAAATGAGAAATCTTATATTGCCTGATGGCTACACATCCAAGCTTTCCTTAAGAGAAACTCAGAAAGCTATTAAATTAATTAAAGATACTTTTCAGGTAAAGCTTGCAAAAGCACTCAATCTTGAAAGAGTTACCGCTCCTGTTATCGTAACAAAAGGCTCAGGTATTAACGATGACCTTAATGGTGTTGAAAGAAAAGTTGAATTTGATATGAAGGAAATCGAAGGTGTTGCCGAGGTTGTTCAGTCTCTTGCAAAATGGAAAAGAATGGCTCTTGACAGATATGGCTTCAATCCCGGTGAAGGCATTTACACTGACATGAATGCACTCCGTCGTGATGATGACTGCGACAATATTCATTCTCTTTTTGTTGACCAGTGGGACTGGGAAAAGGTAATTACTAAAGATTTAAGAAATACTCAGTTCCTTAAAGATACTGTAAGAAAAATAATCAAAGTTCTTTGTGAAACACAGCAAGTACTTGAAAATGAGTATCCTGCACTAAAAAAAGAGATTAATGAAGATGTTTTCTTTGTTACATCCCAAGAGCTTCTTGATATGTATCCTACCCTTTCATCCAAAGAACGAGAAAATGCTGTAGTAAAAGAACACGGCACTGTATTTATTATGCAGATTGGTGGCGTTCTTTCAAATGGTGAAAAGCATGACGGACGCGCTCCTGACTATGACGACTGGTCTTTAAATGGTGATATAATGGTTTGGAATGAGCCTCTCGGAAGTGCATTGGAATTGTCTTCAATGGGAATCCGTGTTGACTCTCAGACTTTAAAGTATCAGCTCGAGGTAAGAGACAGCTTGGACAGACTTGTTTATGATTACCACCAGGGAGTAATAAATGAAACTCTCCCTCTTACAATAGGCGGAGGAATAGGTCAGTCAAGACTTTGTATGTTTCTTCTTGAAAAAGCTCATATCGGTGAGGTACAGGTTTCTGTATGGCCTGAAAATATGAGAGAGATTTGTAAGGAACATAATATTACGCTTCTATAAAAACAAAAAGGGAATGTAAAAAAAGTCAAGAGCCGCAAAAAGGCTAAAGCAAAGCAAAAAATCAACGTTATAAAAACTATAAAATTGTAAATTTCATATATTACTTGTGGGAAAACATCGTTTTGCGATGTTTTTTCTATTTAATAAGCCTTTTTGCTACGAACGAACTGCGCCTAACTCGACGTACCCTCGTACGCCTTCGGGCTTAAGCAGTTGCGTTAATATCCGAACCCGTTTTGGGAACGTGTTTTTACGCTACTGTATTGTTAAAATACTCGCAAATGCGTTAGCATTTACTGCGTTTTTGCCTCACATTAACGCAAAAACACAGCTCCGAAAATTCTTCGAACCTAAAGCAAGATAAAATTGTTGCTTTTTCAAGGCGGCAGGTCGCAGTAATACTTTCGTATTATAAGACCGACAACGATG
>JAZNWH010000096.1:0-1891 GCA_045593265.1 Clostridia bacterium
CTCTTGTGAAAGCAACACCTGTACCGCAATCGTCACCCATGTTACCGAAAGCCATCATCTGAACGTTAACAGCTGTACCCCAAGAATAAGGGATATCGTTGTCACGTCTGTAAACGTTAGCTCTGGGGTTGTCCCATGAACGGAATACAGCCTGAACAGCGCCCATGAGCTGCTCCTTAGGATCTGTTGGGAAGTCTGTACCGATCTTAGCCTTGTACTCAGCCTTGAACTGTCCAGCGAGCTCCTTGAGGTCGTCAGCTGTAAGCTCAACGTCCTGAGTAACGCCCTTCTTCTCCTTCATTTCGTCGATAAGCTCTTCAAAGTACTTCTTACCAACTTCCATAACAACGTCGGAGTACATCTGGATAAATCTTCTGTAGCAGTCCCAAGCCCATCTGGGGTTGTTGGAAGCCTCTGCCATATAGTTTACAACGTCCTCATTAAGACCGAGGTTGAGGATAGTGTCCATCATACCGGGCATAGAAGCTCTTGCGCCTGAACGAACGGAAACGAGGAGAGGGTTCTCCTTATCGCCGAACTTCTTGCCAGTAACTTCTTCCATCTTAACGATGTACTCGTTAATCTGAGCCATGATTTCGTCGTTGATCTTGCGACCGTCGTCGTAGTAAGCTGTGCAAGCTTCAGTGGAGATTGTGAAGCCCTGGGGAACAGGAAGACCCATATTGGTCATTTCTGCAAGGTTTGCACCCTTACCGCCGAGGATTTCACGCATATCTGCGTTACCCTCGGAGAATAAATAACAATACTGCTTTGCCATTGGTATTACCTCCAATATTTTACTTAGTGCAGGACAAACGTATAGAATGTCCGCTTACACCTATTATAACATATTTCGGAAAAAAATGCTATATAGAAAAAACAAAAAAATAGCAATACTTTTTCCAACATTTTGTACAAAAAAGCAAAGACCAATTAAAAAAGTGCATTTTCAAAGAAAAATGCACTAAAAACAGAAAAAGCGATCTTCCTGCAGCACCCTCTCAATTTGCCGCCGGAAATCGCTTTGTCTGAAAAAATCTCTGCACACCCTCAATATGCAGAAATTACGGTTGGTACAAAGTACCTTGCAGCAAAAGCCTTGTACAGTTAGTGGAAATAAAATCCAGAGATGCCGTCCTAAAGATAAACATATTATAGGCATTAATGTTTAATAAGCGGACGGTTTGTACAATGATTGAAAAGAATTCTGCAAAATCTGTCGGCGGAGTTTAAACCAACGGCTGAAATTGTTGCTGCTTTACCGTGTTCACAGGACACATAATAATGTATCTTTTAAAATCAAAGGAAATATGCCTGTATTTCGGCATTGGTTTGCCTTTGATATGTTTATTATATTCCAAAGCAGACTTCTGTTCAAGGGATAATCTTGCTGCAATTTAGGAATAAATTGTGTTATAAAGTTAATATAAAAATATTATAAAAATATGAATTAATAAAAAATAATTCGCTATACGTTTCGTATTAAAGAACGTTCTGTTAAGAATAAATTAATTCGTTAAAATCTAAAAATATTTCCGCAAACGACAGTTTTAAGCCGCTTTTATTACATTAAAGCGCCTTGTATTAATTAAAAACTGTATAATTTCAACCGCATTTCACAAATAGTAGATTTTACGCAAAATATTATGGTTAAAAAATAAATTTTTACATTATGAGAAATAAAATATAATAAAATATATATTTTTTTATTTTAATTATATTTCCCTAAAACAAAAAGGAGCCATTTTGACTAATGTCATTAAGCTAATCCAATAACGCAAATAAAACAGGAATATGTTTGAAGTAAAATAACATATTCCTGTTTGTGTTTTTAAAGAAATGCACGACGAAAAGACAGAAAAGGAATCTGTCTGAAAAAAGTATTGACAAA
>JAZNWH010000097.1:0-10012 GCA_045593265.1 Clostridia bacterium
ATCGTAATTAAAAGTTCTCGAAACAATCGCTTGATAGCTCATTCCCGGCCTTGATGCACATCCACCCTGTGTTATTGATGAACCGTAATATACAATCGGTTTATCATTTTTATATGCTGCAGCTTCTGATACATAAGCAGTGTCCTGCAAACCAATAAACAATTCGCAAACATTGGAATACAGAGGGAAATTAATTGTTATTTCCCGTCGTTCCTTTTTCTCAAGTTCAAAGATGCTTTCATATCCATCTTTAATGTCAAACGGCGGAACAAATGTTTTTGCATAATAATTATCAATATACAAATCAAAACCTATGGAACCTGTTAGTGCAAAATGAGGCATTTTTCCTAAACCATCCATTTTAGCATGGATGGCTATGTATGGGCTGTCTGTAACAAACTTCACTCTACCGCCTGCGGTATTTGCATGCAGATAATAAACACCTTCGCTTACACTTTTGGCAACGCCTTCAGGCATTCGCCTGTATTTACCGTTTTCTTTGAAAACTCCATAAACTTTAAATGGGGCCTCATCAATTTTATAAAACTTAATATCTTTTTTATCTATTTTTGTTTCAATCGTAAAATTCCCATCTACCTTTGAAATATCAAACATATTAATTCTCCTCTTTTCCTAATATTCGACACAGTTCGACTTTTGTCAAGACTGGATTAAAAATTATAATGAATTAACTTCATCTAAAGCTAAGTAATTATAACATAAGTCTTAAAATATGTAAATACAACGCATCAAAAATTCAACAAATGCAAAAAAGAGGCTTATGTATAAATACACAAACCTCAAAAAATAATATACTATGTATAAAACGCATTATCATTGTCTTATACTTTTTCATAAACAGGAATTTCTGTTGTTTCAACACGGAACCAACCTGATGCAACAGGCTCCTTGGTCCAATAATCAACCCAGTTTCCTTCCGGCAGATAAACCATTCTTGTGTCATTTTCCTCAGCAGTAATAGGCGCTACTATCAGATTATCACAGAAAATATATTCATTATCAATATTATAAGTCTCTTTGTCCCATGTATAATCCGATACTAAAGCTCGTATAGGTGCAACTCCTGTATCACGATATTTATCAAAGGCTGTTTTCAACATAGGAACCAGTTTCTTTCTTTCGTGAAGCAGTTTCTTTAATTCCTGTTCGCAATCCAAAGTAATCCACGGAATTTCAGGACAATACCAAGAATTAATTACGCATTGAGCAGAAAATACAACAGTTTGCACTCTTCTGATAAAATCTTTTTTATTCACAGCGTCTCTTACTTCAGGACACCATAAAATTCCTGAAAAGCCTGAATTTACTACACCGCGGATAAAATCCTTATGATCGTAAAGATCGCTGTATAGAACAAAAGGATACGAGGCACAAAGAGCACCTGCACTTCTGGATTCTGACAAAGTAGGAACATCTTTCATTGCCTTCATAATAGTTTTCATATAAAGAGTTCCCATAAGAGTATGGTACAACTCTCCATCCATACCGGAAGGAAATTCTGTACAATTAGGATAGCTCCAGTCATGAACGAAATCTGAATTATCACATTCATCCAGTTTAAAACCATCAATCCCTTTTTCTACCAGATATTCTTTATGATATTTAGCAAAAATATCCACACATTTCTCAATAGAAAAATCGGGAATCAAACCTTTCCAAACCTCATAATCACCTGTATAAGGTGCAATTTCTTTATAAAAAGGAGCTGCAGAACTGACAAATGCATGTTCCCATAAGCTAACATGAAAATCCTTGCTTCTCAAATAATCAATCAATTTCTGATGATGCGGAAATCTTGTTTCGTCCCATACAAAAGAACAGGAATAGGTGTTTGTTTGCCAACCTGTACAAATTCCCATTATATCACAAGGAATATCATTTTCACGGAAATAATCGGCAGTTTTTCTTACACCGTCTTCCTCTGTTTTTGCAAAATTACGGTACATCACACCTAATCCCCATTCCGGAACATCACATCCGCCACCGGAAAACATATTATATTGAGCAACAATATCAGTAATTGTATCACCTTCAAAAATATAAATGTCTACACCTTTTGCAACAGGGATTTCTATGGATAATGTAGTAGTTTCCTTTAGTCCGCACTTTTTATACAAATCCTCATGAGTTACAATTACTGTATTATCAGGATTTGAAGGTCGGTTTTTTTCTTTACCGTAGCCAAAACAAATTTCAGCATATCGTGCTGTATCTACATAAATACCGTACCCCGCAGTACTGATGAAAAATGGAACAGGTGCATGAGAATCCCCCGTATTGGCAACGGGATCGGAATTTACTCTAAGTTGCAATTTATGATTTTTATGATTAAATCCTTTCAACTGCAAACCACAACCATAAACCTGTTCTTCATATTCTATAGGCATTTCAATGAGACATCCTCTTGTTGTAGTTTTAAATTTAATTTTTGACACATCATAAGTTATCAGTGTTTCTTCATAACGAAGAGTATCACAAAAAGATGTGGGAACAAACTTTTCAGGTGTTCCAAAACGAACTTTCAACATGTAATTTCCTCTTTTCTATAATATTTCATACTCAAACCCGTAAACATCAGCCAATGCAACAAGCTCATGGGTAATATTCCCCTTTATAATAATTGCGTGGTGTGACGAAAGAGAATTCATCACCTTGTGACCACAATTATTTTTATATCTAATCAAAGCCCCATTTCTGCAATCCGAACCGGGATACTGAACATATTGTTCTATTTCAGCTTCTATAATGGTAATTTTTTTCATATCAGGATGCAGTTTCGCCATCACAACAGGCCCTTCCTGCATACGACAATCAATTACAATTGCATTATCATCAACAATTTCGAGCACCTTAGGTTTCATAGTCCACTGACTGCAAAAGCTTTGCGGTACAAAACCGAAATAACCGCAATGAACTCCCAATGCATGGTTATCAGGATCTTCAATATCAGGAAATTCATTTATTTTTTCATGTTTCAATGCTGCCATTCCTACCAAAAAGGGATAAATATTGGTCATCATAATAGGTTTTTTCAATGCAGTATATAAAATATATTTACTGATTAAAGTAACTGTGTCCCCTTCACATGCCCATAGAATATTATCATATTCAAACAACCAGTTCCACGCAAGACACGGAGTAGTTTTAGAATTAAAAGATTCATTTAAACAATTACTGCCTACACCATAAATGTCACCTACATCAGCTATAACTTCTTTTACTGCCAGATACAGCTTAACTGCTCCTAAAATCTGTTCTTTGTTTATTCCTTCGTTTGGAACACTTCGTTCTTCCCATAATCTAAGCGCCTCTTCATCCGAAATCATTTCCGCATGTTGATTCAGTTCTTTATAACTTTTATAAACAATTTCAACTCCAAATGCATTTTCAATTTGTTTGGTACATTCTTCTTCCCACCAATAAAAACGCTTAAAAATATTCGCCTGCATTCCTTCGCCGGGAGAATCTTGAAACATCAGGAATTTCACATTTTTCTTCATTAGATTTTTGCCACTTAAAGCTCTGATAATAACTTTTCCTAACTCAATGTTATAGGGTGAAAATACAGAAAGAGACAATTCTTCTCTCATATAAGCAACAATTTCCCAATCCCACATTTCTACTGTAGAAAAGGCAGAAGTAAGAACAATAATCGGAAGATTAATCTTTTTTAATTCATCTTTGTTTTTAAATGCTGCTCCGATCAGTTGCGGAAATACAATTGCATCTGCACAAGAAATGATATCATCACCAAGATAACAAGGCTCCAAAAACTCTGCTTCTTCCCCGTAAGTATTTTTTAAAATTTCTAATTGTGCGTCAAATTCTTTACATTCGCGTTCATTTGCTTCCTTAAATCTTACCGGTAATAATTTCGCCTTCATTACAATATCTCCTTTATTGATTTTGCAATTGTTTTAATTCTTCTATAATTGTAACACCTGCACTTGTACCGATTCTTTCTGCACCGGCTTCAATCATAGCTAAAGCATCTTTTAAGTTTCGAACACCGCCTGCTGCTTTGACTTTCACATTGTCGCCAACTATTGATTTCATAAGCTTAACATCATCGATTGTTGCTCCAACTGCAACTCCTGCAGGCGGAGTGCCGAATCCCGTGCTGGTCTTAATAAAGGTAGGTCTTACTTTTAGGGCGATTTCGCACAATATCTTTTTCTCATCTTCTGTAAGATAACAATTTTCAAAAATTACCTTTGAAATTTTGTTGTGCTTGTTACATACATCGACAATACTTCTCATTTCATCTTCGATATACTTTATATCACCGCTTTTTAATTTTACAATATTGATTACATAATCAATTTCATCAGCACCTTCTTTGATTGCCTGCTCTGTTTCAAACACTTTATCAGCAATGGTCGTCTGCCCCAAAGGAAATCCGATTGCAGCACCCACATGTACATCACTATTCTTTAAAACCTGTCTGCAAAATGAAACAGGAGCAGAATTAATTGCCACCATAGCAAAACCGTATCTGTCACTTTCTTCGCAAAATGCTTTCAAGTCAGCCTCTGATACATATGCCTTTAATAATGTTTGATCAAAATATTTTGCAAGTTTTTCAGGGGTTAAATTTGTATTCATAATAAAATTCTCCTTATACATAATAATTTTTCATTTATACACAGTTATGATAATTATCCAATAGTTTTTTGTATTTTAATGTTTTTTTACTGTAGTTTTCTGTATCTTTCAAATCAGGAACATATACAAGTGAATCAGATATTTCAGGATAAAAAATTTCATTAATTGTTTTATTATTATATCCTATAGCACAAGCTGACAATAGAGCGACAGCAACAGGAGCAGAATCCACTTTTGATGGTATAGAATAACGCAGTCCCAAGACATTAGCCTTAATTTGTGAAAAAATCTTGCTTTTGGCTCCTCCGCCTACACCGATTACCGTAGTATTATGATCTATACACCCTTTGTGGCAAAGAATATCAAAATAATTTTTATACTCAAAAGCAATGGATTCCATTATAGCTTTGTGTAAATCGTATTTTGTTGTATGATGTTTTAAATTGACAAAAGAACCTGATACAGTATTATCAAGAGGAAATGTCCTTCCTGAAAAATGAGGAAGAAATAATGGTGTATCCTCACAAAAAGCAACATCTGTTTTTTTATCAAGCTCTTTCAAAGATGTATTAGTAATCTTAGAAAGCCATTCAAGACACAATCCACCCCCTGTGATATAAGAAAGGGGTAGATATAAATCTTTCTTGACGCTTCTTGAAAATAATAAAGTTCTGTGAGAAACATCAGGCATAAACCGATCTACACAACAAGCAAAAACAGAAGCCGTACCTGCCACATCATAAGCAATTCCTTTTTGTGTAACGCCCGCACCAAGACTTGATGCGGCGGTATCTCCGCAGCCTGCAATCATCTGAACATTTTCAGGAAGTTGAAGTTGATTACACCATTCGCTGCAAACAGTTCCAACAACAGTTTCAGGAGAAACAATGTTAGGCATTTTTTCCCGTGCAACCTGAAAGAAAGATAACATTTCTTCATTAAAAGTGCAGTTTTCATTATCTGAAAACAGATTAAAATGTAAAAATGTATAATCCATAAAGGCTTGTTCTGCAGATAGATTACATAAAGTTCCCGCAACATAAGCATTAGGTTGTATAAATTTAGCAATTTTTTCGTATACCTGAGGTTGCTCATTTTTCCACCATAGAATTTTTGATGCATGGGCATGAATAAACTGTCCGCCGCTTTTCTTTATAGCTTCGCAGCCTGCTTCCTTCTCAAGTAATTCAGTATAAATGTTGCATCTCGTATCAAGCCAGGAATCAAGAGGTATAACCGGTTTGTAATCCTTATCAATCCCCATAATTCCGGCCATTTGTGCATCAATTCCGATTGCTTTAATTCTTTTACTATTCTCGCCAAGATAACTTGTAATTTCCTTAATAACAAAAACACTTGCACTCAAAATATCTTCTGCATTTTCATAAACAGAAAGTTCATCCGGTCGAATTAATTTGGAAGAACAAAAGCTTTCAAAAAGAACTGTTCCGTCACAATTACAAAGAACTCCTTTAGTTCCTTGAGTTCCAATATCAATACCTATAAACAAATCACTCATGTTCATCCCTCGTTATTCAAATACAATTACATTTTTGATTCCATCAGCATCAGCTGCCGCTTCAATTGCATCATGAATTTGACTTAAACTAAAACGTTTTGTTACAAATTGATCTCCGTTAATAATACCCAAAGAAATAAATCTCAAGGTTTTTCTGTACTGTAGTAAACTTGCTCTCGTAGTTCCTGAAACAAGAAGCTGCTTATAATGAATCAAATTTGTATCAATCCCTACAGGTTCTTTTGATGCAGGAATTCCACCAAAGAAAATAATTCTTCCCTCAAGTGCTGCAAGTCTTACTGCAGTTTCTTGAACAGATGGTACGGGACAGGCTGTTATAATAGCATCTGCGCCCCGTCCTTTTGTCATATTCATAAACTCTTTTTCCAAATCACCGAAAACAAGATTAATATTAGGATAAAGTTTTTTCGCTTCTTCTAATCTTTTTTCTGAAATATCATTCAAATAGACAACTGCACCTGCCATAAGTGCAAGAGCACAATGCATAATACCAATCGGTCCTGCACCTACAATCAAAACCGTATCTCCCGGTTTGATTGCCGCTTTTTCAAATCCGTTAAACACACAGGAAAGAGGTTCATTAATGGCACCTGATTCAAAAGAAACACTTTCCTCAAGCACACTGATATGACCGCATCTTACACCTGCTTCAGGTACAATACAATATTCTGCGAACCCCCCGTCAAGACTGATTCCAAGTGCTTTATAGTCACTGCAAAGATGACTGTTTCCACTGATACAAGCATCACATATTCCACATCCGAAATTTGGTGCAACGGCTACTCTTTCGCCTTTTTGATAGCCTTGTACATCACTTCCGACTTCTTCAATGATACCTGCAATTTCATGACACAAAACTAACGGATTATTTTCATCAATTCCCTTTGCACCGTTCTTTATCATACGAACATCAGTACCACAAACTGCCGCTGCTTTTACCCTGATCAGAACTTCTCCTGAAGAAGGTTTTGGGACAGGTATTTTTTCAAGACGAATATCATCCACTCCATACATTCGTGCCGCTAACATTGTTTTTTTATCCATTTTTTATATCAAATTGTCGCCTGCTATTTTGACAATTCTTTTCTCCTTTATTGATAAATTTCCTGCATTCACTGTAAGAACAGCCATTTTCCCATCATAAGCAGTAACCTTCGATTCATATCCTTTCACGATAGATCGAATGAATTCAATGTCTTCTTCAAGATAAGCATCTTTAAACAAATATTTCCAGCTATTGATATATTATCCGGTTTGTCTCATATCACTTTTACATAATGTAACTGAATTTTCTTTAGTATTTCCAAGATAAATACACCCCTTGGTGCCAAGAATTTCACAGCGGGCATCATAGCCGTACAGAACGCCCTGAGCTCCATCTATAATTCCCTGACAACCATTTACAAAAGAAGCATTTAATACAACATTGTCATAAAAGTCCGGGAATTCTTTTTTTGCATCCGGACAACGAAAATTTCCGCCAATGGCAAATACTGTTTCAAAATCACTGCCTGTAAACCAACGAAGAGAGTCTATATCATGACTGCATACTTCCGCTAAAGGACCGTTGCTTTTTTTGATATCATACATCCATTGTTTTGGTATGCTGGGACCTCTGGTATTGGAACGTACCATAACCACATCACCAATCTCTCCTGCATCAACCATCTTTTTTGCTTCCATAAAAGATACATCAAATCGTCTCATAAAAGCAATTTGCAAATTAACACCATTCTTTTTTGCCGCCATATCCATTAAGTTACATTCTTCCACAGTCACAGCCATGGGTTTTTCACAAAGAATATGTTTTTTTGCTTCCGCTGCTGCAATAACGATCTCACAATGATATTTTGTTGGTGTTGCTACTATCACCGCATCTATATTTTTATTTTCCAACAATTCCTTATAGTCTGTGTAATACTGTTCAATTTCCAATTCCTCCGCCGCACTTTTTGCAACGCTTTCGATTGGGTCACAAACGGCAATTATCTGAGCATTCGAAACACCGCCTTTAAAATTATAAGCGTGAATCATTCCTGCTCTGCCTGCTCCAATCAGTGCTATAGACAACTTTTTTTTAATCATTTTATTGTCGTATCCTTTCGTTTGTTTTCGTCTGTTATTATATCATATCGAATTTTGTTTGTCAATACTAAAAAAAAGATACTTGAATTTTTAAGACAAATATTGTATAATAAAGAGATAAGAGATTGAACGGAGGAGAAATTTTGAAATCTGAAATGATTTTTGCTGAAGAGAGACATAATAAAATAATTGCTATGTTAAAAGTTAACGGAAAGCTTTTGGTAAATGATTTGTGCAATATATTTTCTGTTTCAGCGGCAACAATACGGAGCGATCTCAATATGCTTGAAAAAAAAGGGTTATTAACCCGCACCCACGGAGGTGCCATTTCCCGTTCAAAAGTTGCCTTTGAACCCACATCTACGCAAAAAGAACACACCTGTTATGATCAAAAAAAGAAAATTGCCCAATTTGCTGCATCTATGATTGAAAATGGTGATACAATTGCACTTGATTGTGGTACAACATCTTATTGCCTTGCAGAATTGCTGTCAGAAAAACAAAATGTGACGGTTGTAACAACCGACATTTCCATTGCTGCTGTTCTTGAAAAATTTGAAGGAATTTCCGTGATTCTTGCAGGCGGACTTCTTCGCAAAGGTTTTTCATGCACAACAGGAACCATCACTAATTCTATTTTAAACTCTTTGCATGTAGATAAGGCATTTATTGCAACCAACGCAGTTTCAAAAAACGAAATTTTATGTACCCCCAATATAGAACACGCAAGCGTTAAAAAATCCTTAATCGCAATGGCAAGCCAATGTTTTTTAATTTGCGACAGCAGTAAATTTGGTGCCAACAGCTTTGCTCGTTTTAGCAGCATTCATGAAATGCATACAATCATCACAGATACGGGTCTTGATGAAGCAATCGCACAATCTATAAAAAAACAAGGAATACAACTTATTCTTGTTTAAATTTTTTCAAACATCAGATAAAGAACAATAATTAAAACTAAATCCATACGGGACAAAATACACCTTAGAAATTCAGTTAACATAAAAGAAGGTTGATATCTCTCATATTGGGAGGCGTCAACCTTCTTTCTTAACTTATTGCGAGGCATAAGGTTTAGATGCAAAAACCTTTTAGCGGCAGTTCATGTTTAGTTAGGATAAATAATTAATCAACTTGCACTCTGATTATTGTTAAATATAAGTTTAAATGCTTTTAATATATTTCTTTTGGATAACTTTACCTTTTCGCAGTATCCATTTTTCATATCATCTATCCACTGCTCTTCAATCTCTGGCTCATCATGTTCTGGATAAGAAACAGAATCATAATAAATATACATTTCACCCTTATCATGCAAAACGATAAAATCAATATCCCCGTTATCATTCGAAAAAATAGTTGCATTATAGTAGGGTGAATACCATGAATATATGTACCTGTCTTTATTATTAATTTTAAAATTAATAGAATAACAATTATCATCAAATTCACACATTGAAAAATCAATCTTAATTCTATAATATTCACAAAGTTTTTGAAACTTCTTATCATTTATAATTTGTGTCAAGTCAGGAATAAACATTATTCTGTTAATAAACTTTAACTTTTTGAACTTACAAAACAGTATAACATACTGTAAGCAATTAGTCAATTTAACGCAAAAAAACAGACCCTTTCAGGTCTGTTGGTATTGGCGGCGTCCCGCTTTCCCAGGCCGTTGCCAGCCAAGTATCATAGGCGCTAAGGAGCTTAACTTCTGTGTTCGGTATGGGTACAGGTGGACCCTCCTCGCTATTGCCA
>JAZNWH010000098.1:0-5852 GCA_045593265.1 Clostridia bacterium
TTTAGCGGAAAAGAGTGGCGGTATAATAGAACGCCCGTATTTATGTGTTTTGTATGTTGCAAAGAAAAAGTAATTTGTCCATATAAATCAAGAAAAAAGATTGATTTATTGATATCATATTTCAAGGGTGCAATATGAACAATTTAGAAATAGTTGTTACTACACAAACATACATAAAATTACATCATAACGATGATGATTTCAGTATTGAGAGTATATGCAATGCTATAGGATATTCCCGCCGTCAGCTCGACAGATTGTTTAAGAAATTTTTGCAGACAACTCTTTATGAATATGTAAATGCTATTGTCTTAAGTAAAAGTGCAGAGAAGCTGATTAACACAGATGATAATGTGCTTGATGTAGCTTTAGACAGCCATTTCACTTCCCACGAAGGGTATACAAGGTCTTTTGCAAAACGGTTTTCTGTTACTCCTGATGAGTACCGTAAGAGTCCGATTGCGATACCTTGGTATATCGGACACCCTGCAAATCATTATCATATTTTGAAAGAAGGACGAAAAATGGAAAGCACATCAATCTGTACTGTAATACCTGTAAGTCGACCGAAACGAAAATTGATTTATCTGCCGTCAAAATCTGCAACGGGTTATTTATCTTATTGTGAAGAAGTTGGCTGTGATTGGGAAGGTCTTCAAAACAGTATTCCTGAAAAGTTTGATACGGCAGCAATACTTGAGTTGCCTGAATTTTTACAAGAGAATGGTTACAGCAATATTGCTTCAGGTGTTGAAGTTCCTTTGGATTATTCAAAACCTTTGCCTGAAGGATATAAAATAGCAGAACTCCCTGAATGCATATTACTTTATTTTCAAAGTGAACCTTTTGAAAATCCCGATGATTTCGGTATCTATATCGGTCAAGTTTACAAAGCATTGGAAAACTACAACTTTGAGCGCTACGGTTATAAGCTCGCAAACAATGTTGCGCCAACTTTTAATTTCGGTGCACAAACCGATGTAGGTGCAAGAATTGCTGTTCCAGTAATAAAAATATAAAACAAAAAGGAATTACCATTCATTCGCCACTGTAAGCTTGATAAGAAGCGTTGATGAGAGAACAAGGTGAACACCACCCTGTTCTCTCATTTTTTCTTTTCTTACTTATATGTAAAATAATTTACTGCTATAACAAAGAATAGGCAGAAGGATTTTACGGGTATTTGTACAACAAAAAATTTAATAGTATGTGTAACAACGATTTTAGTTATTGTAATATGTACTAAAACAACACACTTCACAATGTGCAAAATGCTAATTTTTTGAAAAAACAAAAATAAAAGTGAAATATTTGCTGTTTTTTGTCATATATAGATGAAAGCAATTATAGAAATCATATGTCAATGCTTTCAATATCATACTTCGGGTTTATATAATCAACAATTCGATACAAGAATTTAATTTTTATAAATAGGGTTGATTTTTTATGAAATAAACGATATAATAACACTCGAACAAATGTTCTGATGATATTTTTTAAGGTTTTATGGAGGTAAACATGAAGAAAGTTTCGATAGATTTTCAAAATTGTTATGGAATCAAAAAATTAAACTATGATTTTGATTTCGAAAAACACCACAATTATATTTTATATGCATCAAATGGTATGATGAAAACATCATTTACTAAAACGTTTAAAGCATTATCCAACAAACGTAAACCTTCAGATGAAGTTTATGAGCGAAAAACAATTTGCGATGTGAAAGTTGATGATACAACAATTGCTCCCGAACAGATTTTCGTTATCAATAGTTACGAAGATGAATATATCTCTCCTAATAGTGCTAAGCTTATGGTCAAAAAAGAGTTACGACATGAATATGACGTCGCAATGGCTGATATTTCTGTATCTCAAAACAAATTTTTTGCTGCAATGGATGATATTTTACATGAAAATCAGACATCACTCTTATTGTTAAGCCAGTTTTTGAATTGTCAACCCGTGGATGTTATTGAGTGTTTGGCCAAAGAGATAGATAAAGGTATGCTTAGCGAAGAGTCTTATAAAGTTGATTTTAGCACCATAAAATATGGAGACGTCATTTCTGATACTATAGATAATTTTTTGTCAGATCCCAAAAATCTCGAACTAATAAGAGAATATACCGAAAGATACAACGAACTTTTAGAAAAATCACCAATATTTAAAAGAGGTGTTTTTAGTCACAATAATGCTGATAATATATCACAGAGCCTATCAAGCAATGGTTTTTTCGAAGCCAATCATACAATTTATTTTGGTGGCATAAACAAAACTATTGACTCGGCAGATGATTTTTCAGCAACTCTTGAAGAAGAAAAGCAGAAAATTTTTTCTGACGAAAAATTAATGAAAAAATTTGATAAAATAAACGCAACTCTTGGTAAAAGGGCTTTGTTAAATTTTAGAAGTTTCATTGAAAAATATCCTGATGCAATCCCATTATTAACTGATTACTCTACTTTTAAAAGAAAAATATGGGTTTCTATTTTGAAAGCATTAGAGCAAGATGCAGTAGCATTAATCAAACTTTACACTAATACACAAGAAGTGATTTCTAAAATTAAACAAAGAGCCAAAGAAGAAAAAACTCAGTGGGACTATGTTTTAGAAATATTTAAATCTCGCTTTTCTGTTCCTTTCACTATTGAAGTACCTAATTGCGAAGACGTTTATTTGTTAGGTAGTCTTCCAGAGTTTATTTTTAAATATGTAGATCCTGAGAGTGGTGAAGAAGCAGAAATTCCAAGAAAAAGTCTTGAAAAAGTGTTAAGCCAAGGCGAAAAAAGAGCATTGTTTTTGCTAAATATTATTAATGATTTAGAAGTTATAAAATTGTCAAAAACGCCTTGCTTAATTATTGCAGATGATGTTGCTGAATCGTTTGACTATAAAAACAAATACGCAATAATTGAATATTTACAAGAAATGATGGATAACGAAAACTTGAATTTTATTATTTTGACTCATAATTTTGATTTTTATCGTTCGGTATCAAATCGTGCAATGGAAAATATTTTTCCTCAAATGGTTCAAAGAGTTCAACACGGTCTTGAAATTGTTAATCCTAAGTATGTTTTCAAAAATCCTTTTGAAGAAATGAAAAAAGGAATTAAGAATAATGTAGACAAAGATATTGTGACTTCTATTCCTTTTGTTAGAAATATAATAGAATACACTCGTAAAGCTGCAACTGACACAAACTATGGTTTGCTCACATCTCTTTTACATGTAAAAGAAAACACTCAAAATATAACCTTGAAAGATTTAGAAAATATTTTTAATAAAGAACTTAAAGCAGATGCTGATTATGATTTTTCTAAAGGACGTGAAGATTTAAAGGTTTATGATTTAATAATATCATTAGCCAGACAAGAAGCACAGGCACCAAAAGAGAGCATTGAACTGGATGGTAAAATTATTATTTCAATTGCAACACGATTACTTGCAGAAGAATTTATGATTAATAAATTAAAGAGCAATTCTGTGGATATTAGCAATATTTCGAAAAATCAAACCGGTAATCTATTACAACTTTATAAAAAGCACTTTTCAGCTGAAATTGAAAATATCAAAACTATGAATAAAGTTGTGTTAATGTCTTCTGAGAATATTCATATAAATTCTTTTATGTTTGAACCACTTATTGATATTTCGATCAAATCACTTGTTGATTTATTTGGACATATATGTATTATTAATCCACCTGTTGTAAAATAAAACGATTGTAATATTAATCTAATTTATAAATAAAGAAAAAACACAAAAGTGAGGTGTATTATTAATGAAAAAAGGACAAATTGTAAGATGTGAAAAGTGTGGGGAATCATATTACTATGAAAGTACGGGTAATCCTTGGCCAGGTGGCAAAGACCATGAAACTGCATATTGCCCGTATTGTAATGCTGAAGGACCATCAGAATTTATTAGCGGATTTATTCACACATTCACATTGGGCGATAATGGCAAACCAATTCGATAAGTAAAAAGCAAGGATTGTAAGTTTATGCATGCAATCCTTGTTTTTATTTAAAATATTTTTAGTGTATTGATGAGGGTTATAAACTATAATATCGTTATGAAATACAATCTATTTTGCCAAGTGTCAAAAACTTTACTGAATAAAACAAATAATAGACAATCAGCGAAATTCTTCTTTTCAAAGTCCGTTATGATGTACTCTATATTAACTTTCCAAAAATATGTGTTGACAAATCCTTCTCTCATGATATAATCAAACCGCAAGAACATTTGTTCTTGTGTTTTGTGCTTTTTAGCTTAAGGGGTGAAGTTTATGGATGAGAAATTTCTCAAGATTTTCAGAGATGATGATATGATGCACGACATACCTGAATATCAGGCAAATGTGGAAAAGGCAGATTATCTTTCAAGAATGCCGTTGATGGATACAAGTAAAATTAGTCCTGAAAACAGAGAGCTATTTCAACGAGTAAAATATAATTATGCTAAGGCTTGGAGTCTTCAGAGTGTCATAACGCTCAAGAGAAAATCTCTCAAAAATTTTTCTCCTCTTTCTCCGGTGAGAATGATTGCTACTCGTATGGAGATAATTGTGTTAAGTGCAGTTGCAAGGTTGATTGAAGAAGGTAGAGCAGAGCAAATAATCAATACTGTTTTTGAAGTTAACGAGGATAAGATTATTGCAATCGCTGAAGAATATGCAAAAGAGCTTGGCAAGGATGTTGATGATTTAACAGAGGAAGAAGTTGCAAAGGTGTTGGATATATTTGCCGACAGATTTCTCGCTCACAGGATGAAAGTTTTTCAACATGTATATAAGCTGCCAAGAGTATTAAAAATACAGAAAAAGACTGCTGAGCTGGAAGATTATGATGATAGCGTAAAGGATAATCGTGATAAAAAAGACTATATTAAAAAAACATACCATACACGAGTAAAAGCAGGTTCAACCTTGTCCCTTGATGAATTGGAGGAGGCTGGTGGAACAGTTGTTTGTGAACCGTCTTTAAGCGTTGAAGCTCAGGTTGAAGAAATCTCTGAAAAAGAATGGGATGAGATTTTTATGAGCGTGTTTAATGAAGATGAGCAGAAAATATATGACCTGATGAAAAAGAAAAAAACGCAAGAAGAAATCGCTAAAGAGTTAGGTTATCAAACTCAAAGTGCTATCTCTAAAAAGAAAAAAGCGATGCTTGAAAAAGTACATAAAGAGATAGATAAACGGACAAAAGTATAACTGAATATATCGCAACAAGACTTTCGAGAATGTATTCTCGAAGGTCTTATTTTTTTGTCTTTTTTGGCTGATGAAAAAATTTAAAAAATTTTTCATTTTTTTGGAATATTTGGCTTTCCTTATGTCGGGGTATATATGGAAGGTTAAATTTCCGTGAACCTTGAAAATTGAATAGCCTGCCAGCAGAGATATGTGGAACGGTGGATTGAGCGATGACAGCGGAAGAATTTCCGTGCCGATGGAGAAAGGTGCGAAAGCACTCTCGCAAGAGAATCGGTAAGCCGAACATCTAACCACAAGCCGTAAAAGGATCTCTGTTGGGTGCCAGGCAAACTGCATCAAACGAGGAAGGCTTATGAACTTTCTCTCGTAAGACGGAATCGGGAGATGCAAAAATCTAATATAAAAGGAGTGATATAAATGCGAGTATTAAAATACCTGCTTTAGCTGGGGCAAGCATATTGTTTGTATATACAAACAGCTTGTCGGGGTGAACCCCGAACCCCCGTCTTCGTGTAAGACAAAAGAAAATACAAGGTAATGTGTATGACATTACAGATTGGAGGTAAACCATTAAAAGTAACAAAACAAAAGTAATTGCTATGAGATTCAGAGAATCTGATTACGCAGCAAT
>JAZNWH010000099.1:0-10569 GCA_045593265.1 Clostridia bacterium
CTTCTGTGTTATTCCACAGTGCGAAAAGAGGGTTATATGATTTCTTTTTTCGATCCTTTTCATAATCATCTATTGCATCAACAAAACAAAGCCATTTTGAGATTGCATCTAAAAAGTTTTTGTTAGAATCATCAAATTTTATATCACTATAATCGCATAGTGCGGATGAAATCATTTTTCCTGATAATGCACTTTGAACTTCAAAGCCTTGATTGTTGTCTTCTGCTGCTTTAAGTTCCTTCATAGCTTTGTCAAGGAAAGAAAAAACGCTCGGATTATTTTTTATTGCTTTCCGTGATAAAAATTTTGTAAAGTAAAAGAGGAATTTGGAGAGAGCAGACGGCTTGTCTAAATAGTTGTCTAATAGCTTAGAATAGGCCAATGCAACGCAGGAGGTAGACAACCCCCTCCAATAGTCTGAGCTATAATCTGCATCTATCCTCTTTTTTCTTTTGTACAAACAACATAAAGGCTTGTTATCTGTAAAAATCTCTTTAGATGACAAACTGATAGCAGCAAATACTAAATCATAACTCAATAGCGATGTGGCCAGTAGCCCATAATTTTTTTTGAGGGCATGACAAAGGCTGCAATAATAGCACTTATACATCCTTGATACTTTATCAACTTTATTACCATTTTTATATTTTAAATATCCGTACATAGCCGCTCCGTAGTTCGTAAACTTAGGTATTAATCTTCTATTAACCACATAATTCTCATTATGTGGTATAAGTGTATAATAAAAATACGAAACAAAGAATACATTAGCTTTAAAACAAAGGACTTTCAGACCAATGAAGTGATTTATTATTCATTGGTCTAAACATTGTGCGTGCATTTAGTTAATATGTATAAATTAAGGATTTATTGTCGCAAATCATTGACATAATTCGATTTTTTTAGTATAATTAATGTGGTATTTTGCATATTGGTTACCACATAATGAGAATTATGTGGTGTTTTTATTTTCAGCACAGTAAAAGCCCAAGCTTTTGAATTTGCTGTCTATGGATTTCGCCTGCTTCCATTGTGTATATTCGTGTGGTGTTCACATTTGAATGTCCCAGAATATCAGCAAGTCTTACGACATCTTTTTGGATAGAATAGTAGGTGCGTGCGAATAAATGACGAAGGTTGTGAGGGAATACCTTATCTTTTGGTACCCCCGCACTTTCACATAGCTTTTTCATATCAGACCATATATTGCTTCTATCAAGTGGTTTTCCGTTTTTGCTAGCAAACACGGAACCGCTTTTTATATTGTTTTCTTTTATATAGTCTTTTAGCATTTTACAAAGCTGCTTGGGGAGTATGACAATTCTCATTTTACCTTTACAGTTTATTGTCGCTTGTCCACATCGTACGGCATCTGTAGTCACATATTTTAATTCTGACACTCTCAAACCCGAGGAACAAATTGTCTGCATTAGATAATACAACCTCTGATTATTTTTACTTTTAGCAGCCTTGAGCAATCTTTCATATTCTGCCTTGGTAAGTTCTTTATCTTTGTTAGCAAATATCTGTTTTTGAATTTTAATGGATTTTACCTTTAGGTCATACCATTCGTTATATACGAAGAAACAATTAAGGGAAGATATAATTGAATTTACACTTGCCGGTGCATATTTTTCTATTATCGCTTGCTTGTATTCAAGCACAAGACTTTTGCATAATTCTTGGTTATTGGACCATTGCATAAATACGGTTATGTCCCTGATATACTTATCAAGTGTTGCCGCCGACTTTTCCTCGTCAATCAAATATTCTTTAAATTTTTGTATTAGTTCGTTTGTGATTTTTCTCATTTTTAAATCAACTCCTTATGAATTTATTTTACCACTATCGATAAAATATATAAGAGTTGTCAATGATTTGCGTATAAACCTCCTTTTTTCAAACACAAACAATACCATACAAACTTTGATAAGTCTACGAAGTAATTTTCAAGGTCTTATCTTTGTTTAAGCGTATCAAATTTTAATACGCCAATTTGAAAAAACAACCGACTTTTTATATCAATTACTTTGTGACTTACAATCACAATTTCAACATAAAATTCTAATTAAAATACACTTAATCAAATCGTGACAGCAGAAAAAATTACCTCTGCCGATATACTCAGCAGAGGTAATTTTACTCGTGCAATAATCAAAATTTTGTAGTCATTATCACTTGCATATGAGAAGATATTTTTCAAGAAAATCTTCCCACTCAATACCGTATGACATTTTAAGAATAACTCTTATTTTGTCAGGTTCAATAACTGACGTGGTTATCTTCTTACAGATTTTATCTTCCATGTTTTGCAGCTTATTATATAGTTCTGCAAACACATTTTCGTTCACATATTCCATAGTTGTTTCATCTTTTAAGTGTTTGTTATAGAACTCAAGGGCTGCGGTTACATAATCTGTTTTATTGATTTTACTCTGACTTCTGATACGATTCTGCTCACATTCCTTGTATAATTCATCGCTAATCCATACGCTTAATTGCCTTCCATTTTTGTGTTTTCCCATTAAAATTCCTCCTTCGTTGATATTTCAAATTTAGCACACGCTACAAACCCTTTAACTATGCGGTTTTACAGTACATTAGCACACAAAAACATTGAAAAATCCATAATTTCCGACACCGTCAAAAACACCACCTGAATGGCTCAACCACCGCTAAAACCAAGTCATTTTCACCAAAACAGCACCAACCCCTCATTTTTGACACCACCCCGAACGGCACTGCCGGTCGGTGTTTGACCGCACTGGAGGCGTTCTACGACACCAGTGCTTTTTCCTGCTTCAATTTATTCCATTGATTTTTTCAGCTTAATTGAGTTCATTTTCAGGCGGCATTTTTGTCATTTTCGTAGTGCTATATTTTTTATGTTTTTTATTGCACGACATTTATGTTGTATGCGTAACTCTATTCTCCAATATGGTGTATTATCCTATGCCTTGCATTTCTTTTTACAATATCCACGATGCTTCTGTTCTGACCTGCGCTTAAAATCGATTTTAAGGTGTTAATTCTCCTTAAATTCTTAGAGAATTCTCGACCTAAAATTTTCAGTAGTGTTAAGACCTTATCCCGAGACTTTTTATCCCAAAATTCCTTAAATTCTTTTGATTTTGACCTATTATTAATTTTAAGGTGTTACACTCCCTGTGGCGTTGGCGTAATCGCACTTTAAAACTTCCAGGGAGTGTAAACACCTTACCGCAATATTATCGCTTTCAAAACCGCTGTCGCGTTGGCGTTGAAACGGGCAAATATTTTATGCGGATGCTCTTGGATGCTTTCGGTCATATTCTTCAAGTTTTTTCTGAGCTTCGGCAATTTTGTAATTTTCAGTAGCTCGTCTAATTTGCTCCTGATAGTAATTATCCATTGCCTTGTATATAGGCTCTATCGTATACATAAGATTACCGTTTCCAGCTTCGCCGGTCTTAGTTATAATAGTGGTTGGCTCTGTAGAAATTAACAATTTGTCTTCAAGCTCCCGAACATATTTCATAACAGTCCCGCGGCTCATCTGTAAGTTTTCGCCTATCGTTGCGTAACTTGGATAGCATTTATATGTTTTTCTGTCGCAGCAATAGAGGAGATAAGTATATATCGCAAGAGCTTGTGCCGATAGTTTTAATATTATAACCTCATTGGGAAGTGAAAATCTGTTTGCGTATTTTTCCATTTGCATGCCCTCCTTTCCTTTTAGCTTATATCGTTCACTTATTATTTGTTAAATTTTTTAGTTTTGCTGTCAATCCACAGCTTGAATTTATCCTTTGGAACAATCAATCTGTTCCCGATTTTAAGTGCCGGAAAATCATTTTCATGCATCAATTCATATGCAGTTGAATTTGCAATTCCGAGCGCTTTTGCAACTGTATCTGCATTTAGAAACAGTGGCAGCTCATCATAGGATTTGTAGATTGATTCTTTCACTTTTCTCACATCCTTTCGTAATAAATTTTGTTTTTTGATCGCCGATTATGAGTTTGGTTTGCAAATAACAGATATTGAATATTCCCATTATTTGTGATACAATTATATAAAAATAAATTATATTCGTACATAGATAATTGTAAAAAACTATTTTCAAGATAATGTATTATTGGCAGAAGGAGGTGCCGTATGTTTTACGAAAAACATTTCCCATATATGAGGGCTTACGAAGATAAAGACGGGACATTACTTTACACAATTTATTATCAGGATGGTCAGATGGTAACTTTCAAAGAAATGACACCTTGTGCCGAAATAATAAATTTTTGCGAGTTGAACATAGCAGAATATATTGCTATGTTTGAAGCATTTAAGCAGATAGAATACTCCGAAGAAAAGTATGATGATTTATGTAAAATGGCATGGGATATTGTTGACTGGTTAAAAGACAAACATGGTCCTGCATATTTCTTTACCTCGTATGGCCTTTCGGATATACTTTGTCATCCAATTACCTTAGAGATGAGTCAGGACGAAAACTTTATGCGAGAGTTAAAACGGCAGCACATTATAAATGCAAAAAATCATCTTGAAGAGATAATTGCCATTTATGAAACCTTTACATACGGATTAAAAATTTGTTTGGACAAGGAAAATTCTCCTGCAAAGCATGTTTCGGAAAAGCTGATGGAATTTTTCAGCAAGCGACCTCAGTTTATGTCATTTACACTCCAGACAGGTTATGCTTTATATGTAATAGATAACAAAACCGATGATGAGCCGGACAAAGAGGAACGCTATTATATGACCGAACAGGACGGAAAGAATTTGTCCGTTATGAATTATGTCATTTTAGAAAGATTAGTTGAAATGTTCTACTTTGAATTTATGCAGATAATGAAGAATGGCAGACAAATTAAACGTTGTAAAAATTGTGGTAAATATTTCGTGCTTACCGATAACAGAAAGAGAGAATACTGTGAGAGACCATTCAAGGACGGAAAGAAATGTAGTGAGATAGGTCATACGAATACATTTAAAAATTCTTTGGGTGATGATAATTCTCCGCTTAAAATTGCGCAGACTTTATATAACAAGCTTTATTCCAGAATGGACAGGGCGAGAAACAAATTCCCTGACGAGCTTACCGACAAGGATATGTCAGAAGATGATTTCATAGAATGGTCAAATTCATTTTCCCAGGCCAGAGAAGAATTCAAGGAAGGCAAAATTTCAGGTAAAGAATTTATCAAAAGAATTTGGCGAGATTAAAATTAAAAGGCGAAAATGTCCGTTGCATTTTAAGCAATTTTCATTTTCGCCTTTTTCTTTGTTTAAGCGTATCAAATTTTGATATGGAGGGTGATCTATATTATGACTATAGATAAAGCCATTAATAATGCAATTGCATCTTTGAAAATGGAAGGTTATCATATAGATGATGAGACCATTCAACATTGCAAAGAATTATTAGAGAATAAAATGACTTGGGAACAATATATGGAATTTGTAAAACAGAGAATTAGAAATAATTCAACTGATAAATAATCTCTACTAAAATTCTATGCCTCAATCTTACATGCTAACCGATTCTTTTGAATATAATAATTGTAAATTTAACTTAATCAACTTGACAAAATAAGTTAAATAAGTTAAAATGTTATTAGTTCATATTGGAGGTGTTCTTATGGATTTGGTTAGAATTCGTTATATGAGGGAGTGGATATCACAACTCCCATCAGGAAATATAACATACAAAACAATCAACGGAAAGAAATATCCATACTATCAGTGGACAGAAAACGGAAAACAAAGAAGCCGGGTTGTAAAGGCAGATGAATTTGATGAGCTTTCAGAAAAGATTGCTCAAAGAAAAACATTAGAGAAAAAAATTGCCGAATCAGGAGTAGGCAAATCAAATCCGGAAGTTCTTGAGGATTCTCATTTCTTTTCTCAGGTTGTATTAGGAAAAGACCTTGAAGAGTTTGTATCTCCGGTAAAGCAATATAAACGCCGTGAGTGTTACTCTAAACTCCACGATTATATTTATGGCAACAGTACTGACAGGGTGTTTGTTCTCTACGGTTTAAGACGCACCGGAAAAACCACGCTCATTCGTCAGATTATTGCAGATATGCCAGAAGAAATGTTAATAGACAGCGCTTTTATTCAAATTAATCCGTCCATTGACCTTGCAAAAATAAATATTGACTTAAAGCAACTTTCAAAACAGGGCTACCGATATGTTTTCATTGATGAAGTTACATTAATGAACGATTTTATAGAAAGTGCTGCTTTGTTTTCAGATATTTATGCTTCAAGCGGAATGAAAATAGTTTTATCAGGTACCGATTCTCTTGGATTTGTTTTCAGCGAAGATAGTTCTCTTTATGACCGCTGCTATATGCTTCACACAACATTTGTGCCATACAGGGAATTTTCAAATGTGCTTGATATAGACGGAATTGATAATTATATTCGTTACGGCGGTACAATGTCTTTAGGCGGAAACAACTATAATTTATCCAACACAACATTCTATGACAAGAAAAAAACAGATGAATATATAGACAGTGCTATTGCAAGTAATATTCAGCATTCATTAAGTAATTATCAGCACGGCGGACATTTCCGTTCCCTGTCGGAATTGCACGAAGCCGGTGAATTAACAAGTGCCATAAACAGAATTATAGAAAGAGAAAACAAAAAATTTACGGTCGATACTTTGATTCGTGATTTCGAATCATCCGATTTTAGCCGCACAGCAAACAACTTACTGAATGATTCACAAAATCCATCTGACATCCTTATGATTGTTGATAAAGAACAAATCACCGAATGGTTTATGAATGAGCTTGATATTTTGAACAAGCCTGAGATGAAAGTTGAAATAACAGATGCTCATGTTCAGCAAATCAAAGAATATCTTGCTATTCTTGATTTAATCGTGGATATTGATGTCATAAATATGCACGACCTTTCAAAAAAGGAACAGCAGACAGTTGTATCCCAGCCCGGAATGAGATATGCTCAGGCAAAGGCTCTTATTGATGCTTTGTCCAAGGATTTGGTTTTCAGCACACTATCATTAAATGAACGAAATCGTGTAACAGACAGAATGCTTTCAACAATTCAAGGTCAGCTTATGGAAGATATTGTTCTGCTCGAAACGAAATTGGCACAGACCGATTGCGAAGTATTTAAACTTAAATTTGCGGTTGGTGAATTTGATATGGTAGTTTATAACCCAAAATCAGCATCATGTGAAATTTTTGAGGTTAAGCATAGCAAGGAAATTCATCCAAAACAATATCAGCATTTAGTTGATTCAGAAAAACAAGAAAAAACCTCATTTAGATACGGTGATATTACAAGACGATGTGTTATTTACAGAGGCGAAAGCAAAACAGTTGACGGAATTCAATATTTAAATGTTGAAGAATATCTTTGCTCTCTTAAAACAAAATAACTAATTACTATAATGACGACACTATCTGATAGCGCCGTCTTTTTTTGTTTTTCATCTTCTCTTTGTTTAAGCGTATCAATTTTTGATATGGAGGATGGAGAATATATTGCCGTAATTGGCTCAAAAACGCCTTACCTTGCATTTAAATATTTTAATTGGGTAATTCTGTTCATTTCATTCTACTATCCTTAAAATTGGGCAATTTTATCGTGAATGAATTTGCATTTTCACGGAATGTATATTATACTTAAATAAGATTAAATATGTAGGTTTTTGGCAGTTGAGCATCAGCTTTACAGAGGAGATTTTCGGATAGCATCAATAAAGCATCAAAAGGCACGAGGTTCAAAAGAGCGAGTGACACAAACGGCTCAACAGTGGGAACAATCGGTACGGTCTTTTTAATTTGAGAGTGTCTCCAAAACCGAGTGCCGTGGGTTCAAGTCCTACTGCCCCTGCCAATGTCGGAACAAGTTTCGCTTGTTCCGATTTTTTTTGCAAAAAATCAGTCACCCGCTTCACAGTTCCTCCTTTTTCCCACAAAATCTATGATTTTGCGGGATGCCCTATGTGATTTCGGCTCAAACACTGCGTTTGAGCCACTTCTTATTTTTTAATCATTAAAAAGTTTTGTGTTTCAAAATCAAAATTCAGAGCATCAATTTTGAATTTTAGTAATTTTTAACTATATTTCTGATGACGGTGCATGGTCTTGAGACTCAAATAATCATGCCCGAAATGAGCATCAATTTCGCATACGGTTGCATCCGTTTGCAAGCGTTCCGTCTGCTACATCATCATTTTAGCATCACTTGATTTCGTCAATTCTATCAATTTCGCCTGTAGAGAACAATTCTGCAAAAATATTTTTAATTCTTGCAGATATCATTTCCCCAAATACAATTTGGCTTTCCTTTGGTTACTGTATAACACATTTAAAAGTTACGGCACGGAGAAAATCCGTGCCTTTTTATCCATATAGAATATAATGCTTTTTAAAAATTTATTTTTTATTTTTGTATATCAGAAACGAATACACAGTCGGAATAATAACAAGTGCAAAGATTATTGCCATAAACAGAAATGTTAAATTAAATAGTCCTGCTATCGTCATTATAATACCGCCTGCTATCCAAATCTTTCCTGCAAGTTTGTGTGTCTTATCCCAATTTTCTTCATCGTGTAATGTCCATGGGAGTTTGATTCCTATTGTGTAATTCTGTTTGCATTTCGGGAGAATAAAACCGAGAACTAAAAATAAAACTCCCATAAAGACAGGCATAATGTTTTCAACATTCACCTTATATCCCAATGCATTACCATAAATACATGCACCGCATAGCAAAGAACAAACGGGAACTATGCTTATAACAACAGAAAATATTTTACTGCCTATATTTTTTCTTCTCGGATCAGCACTTGTTGCTATAATACATATTAAATTCACAAAGGTCAGTATCGCCGGAAGCCCAACAACTGCAAACATTTTACTGTTGTAACCTGTAACCTCGCCATTCCAACCGAAGCTTGTCGCTATATTTCCCGGAAGTCTGTTCCATACTAAAAATCCGAAAAACATCGGCAATAATGTAATTATAGAGGAAATAACTATCTTATATTTATTTTGTTTTATCATATAACCACCTTATTCAACCTTCATCATCCTGTATCCGACACCAATATGCGTCTGGATATACTGCGGAGAGTCAGGAAGCTTTTCAATCTTTTTTCTTAGTGTTGTCATAAATACACGAAGAGAACCTATATCCGTTTCCCATGCGCTGCCCCAAATTTTTTCAGCGATAAATTTATGTGTAAGCACCTTTCCTACATTTTGCGACAACACACAAAGCAGCTTGTATTCTGTCGGTGTTAGGTGCATTTCCTCATCATCAAGGTATGCACAGCCTGCAGCATAGTCAACTTTAAGTTTTCCGTTTGTAAACATTGACTCTGATGCCGCCGCTTGGTTTTGATAGCTTAATCTTCTTTGTGTAACTCTGAGCCTTGCAAGGAGTTCTTCAACAGAGAATGGCTTTGTTAAGTAGTCATCGGCACCACAGTCTAATGCCTCTATTTTATCTGTGTCCTCACTTCTTGCACTGATAACGATAATCGGCATGTTAGACCATGAACGGATTTTCTTTATAACATCAATTCCGTCTATATCGGGAAGTCCCAAATCGAGCAGAACAACATCGGGATTATGTGAAGATGCCTGCATAATAGCATCATTTCCGTCTTTTGCAATCAAAAACTTATAATCGTGCGTTTTAAGTGTTGTTGAGATTAGATTTCGTATAGGCATATCATCCTCAACAACCAAAACCGTCATTGCCTTATTCATTTATATCAACCTCCTTTACGGGCAGGGTAAATGTAAACACAGCACCATGCGGATTGTTGTCCGATACAGTAATTTCTCCGCCGTGCGCCGATATGATTGTTTTACAAAGAGAAAGCCCCAAACCAAGACTTCTTCTGCTGTCGGCAATTTTATTTGCTCCTGTATAGAACATGTCAAACACCTTGTCTTTAAGGTTATCTGCAATACCGTTGCCGTTATCTGCAATACTGACCGAAATCATATCATCTTTTCTTTCGGTGCTGATTGTAATTTCCGAGCCATTGGGTGTATATTTAATTGCATTGTCAACAATATTTATTATCACCTGAACAATAAGCCTTGCATCCACATCCACAAGCATTATATCATCGCTTTCGCATACCGTTATTTTATGCTCAACACTGCGTTTGTTGATGTGATTTAACGCTTCTGCAATTATTTCATCAATAAGCTCTGCAGATTTATTTAATTTCATATTGCCGTCCTCAAGCCTTGTGACGGATAACAGGTTTTCAACAAGTTTTGTAAGCCACACAGAGTCGTTATATATATCTGTGTAAATATGCTGTTTTGTATCCGCGTCAAAGCTTTCACCATTAGAGAGAAGATTATCTGCGTTACCGGATATTGATGTGAGCGGCGTTCTTAAATCGTGAGATATTGCGCGAAGTAAGTTAGCTCTCATTTTTTCATTTTTAGCAAGTAGCTCAGATTCTTCTTTTTCACGGGCAATTTTCTTGTTTTCAAGAGAAATTGCACATTCTCCCAAAATAGAAAGTAAGATGCTGCTTTCAAAAGAGTCAAT
>JAZNWH010000100.1:0-2143 GCA_045593265.1 Clostridia bacterium
GTAATGCTCTTAGCTGATGCAGAAAATACTGGAGCTATAAAATTTTATAAACGCAACGGATTTAAAAAATTTATTACCGCTTTCGGCGGTGTGGGAATGTATAAGAAATTAAGATAGGTTAGGACTTGAGGAACTTGAAAAAACCAATTACAGCAATAGTTTTAGGGGCTGGGCACCGTGCTATGGTGTATGCCGATTATTCATTGAAGCATCCCGACGAATTAAAAATCGTTGGTGTTGCTGACCCTGATGAATATCGCAGAAAAATGGTATGTGAAAAATTTGGCTTTCCAGAAGAAAACTGCTTTGTTGATGCAGAAGCACTCTCAAAGGTACCAAAATTTGCTGATGCAGTAATAAACGGCACAATGGATGAGCAACACGTTGAAACATCACTTCCATTACTTAAAATGGGGTATGATATGCTCTTAGAAAAGCCTTTTTGTGTAAATAAGGCAGAGATGAAAGAGCTGTTGGATGTTGTAAATGAGCATAAAAACAAGGTTATGATATGCCATGTACTCCGTTACAGTCCATTTTATTTAAAATTCAAAGAAAAAATTCAAAGTGGGGAATTGGGTGACATAATCAATATTCAAACTATTGAAAATGTCAGCTATCATCATATGGCAACCTCGTTTGTAAGGGGTAAGTGGGGGAACAGTGAAAAATGTCACACCTCAATGCTACTTGCAAAGTGCTGTCACGATATGGATATTATGATGTGGCTTATGTCACCCCTTAAACCAGTGACTGTTTCTTCTGTTGGTGCACGTATGCAGTATAGAAGTGAAAATGCACCAAAGAATTCAGGTACATATTGCCTTAAAGATTGTCCATTGGTTGATACTTGCCGGTATAGTGCAAAAAAGATTTATCTTGACCACTTGGGTTCCTGGGAATTTTATGTGTGGAAAGAGCTCGAAAGTGTAGAAAATCCTACAATGGAACAACGTATAGAGCTTTTAAAGCACAGTGATTACGGCAGATGTATATATAAATGTGATAATGACGTTGTTGACCACCAGAGCGTCTTAATAAATTTCTCGAATGGTGCAACGGGTACTCACAATATGATAGGTGGTGCAGCAGCTCCACTCAGAGTTCTTAAGGTTACAGGTACAAAGGGCGAGATTTATGGTGAGTTTGAAAGCAACGTAATCAAATTTACTAAAATTGACCCTGATAATGAAAATATGTATGTGGAAGAAAGACTTGATATAGAAGATTTCGATTTGGATGGTCATGGCGGTGGTGATGATAATCTTACAGCCGACTTTATTAAGTTTGTTGCAGGTGAAGAGGTATCAATTTCCTGCACATCTATACATGATTCTGTTGCAGGTCATAACATTATTTTCTTAGCAGATGAGTCGAGAGCGGCAAATGGTGAATTAAAGTTTGTTGACAAACAGTAGAAAATGTTGTAAAATATTTTCACTTATGAAATAAATTATTTTTATTTGGAGGGTATATAAATGGAAGCACTTGCAGGTCTTAGCGGTGGTATTGAAATTATCAGTTCTATCATTTATAAAATAAATAGTATTATCATTGCCTTAACAATGTTAACAGGTGGCATAAGCGTTCCTTCAACAGATACACGAATTTCTTATGCAGAGCCTGATGCAAAGCTTATGGCAGTTCTCTGGGGAGATACACAGCTTTGTAACTACAACCCTGAAAGAGAGATAAATTTTGTTGCTGCTTGTGACGATTTACAGAATTCAGCTACTCAGATAGATGCTCTTTTAGTTGCTGGTGACATTGTTGAAAATGGTTTCCAATCAGAATATGACAGTCTTACAGACGATTTAGAAAAAGTAACAAAGGTTGATAACTTCGTTATGTGCGCAGGTAACCACGATATAAGAATTCGTGATTATGAGCAGTCAACTCAGCGTTATTTTGATTTTACAAACAATCTTAATCCTAAAGATAAAGCTATTGATAATATCTGGTTTGAATATGAGGTTGATGGCTATTCATTCCTTGTTATTGGTTCAGACGAAATGCGATTTGAAGATGCATATTTAAGTGATGCACAGTTAGAATGGCTTGAAGAACGAGTTGCTGCAATTTCAGCAAGCGGTAAGCCTGTATTTGTTATGGGTCACTACCCATTAAGAGATACACATGGTCT
>JAZNWH010000101.1:0-4963 GCA_045593265.1 Clostridia bacterium
TAATGCCCTGTAAATATTATATCATATACTGCTTTGTCAAGGTATGACTGCACAGCAGCTCCACCTTGACAAGAGAAAATTTGGAGTAAGTTTTTTATTTTTTTAAGAAAAGTGTCACCCATCATTGACAATCGTACAATAGCATGAAAAAAATTTCAACATAAGACTTTATTTTTTTCTTATTATGGTGTATAATTAAATATGTATGTATAAATTTAACGATGAAGGAGTTTTACATAATGGGTAGAAAAGAAGCAAGGGCTGCAGCATTTACGGTCCTTTATCAGACAGATATACAGAAATGTCCTGCAAGTGAAGTTCTTGAAATTTATTACAAAGAGAATAAGTTAAGCACAAAAGATAAGGAATATATCAATGATGTGGTTGAAGGAACTATAAAGAATATAGAACAAATTGACTCATTAATTTCAGGTGGTTCTAAGAACTGGAATCTCTCAAGAATTTCAAAAATTGATAAAGCGGCACTGCGTCTTGCTCTTTATGAAATTTTTCACAGAGATGATATCCCTGACAGTATATCAATTTATGAAGCTGTTGAGCTTGTGAAGCAGTATGACAGTGAAGATGCAGGCGGCTTTGTAAATGGGATTTTAAGAGGCATACTGAGAACTCATAAGGATACGGAAGAAAAATAAATGGCAGAGAATATAGTAACCGTAACACAATTAAACAGTTATGTTAAAGCTCTGATTGATTACGTTCCTCAGCTTAGTTCAGTGTGGGTTAAAGGTGAAATTTCAAATTTTAAGCACCACTCTTCAGGTCATATGTACCTTACTCTCAAGGATGAAAATTCTGTTATCAAGGCAGTTATGTTCAGGGGAAGTGCAGCTTATCTTAATTTTATGCCTGAGAATGGAATGAAAATTTTAGCTCACGGACGGGTTTCGGTTTATGAAAGAGATGGTGTTTATCAGCTTTATATCGATAAGATGGAGCCTGACGGAGTAGGGGCATTATATATTGCTTACGAACAGCTTAAAGAGAAACTTGAAAAAGAGGGTTTGTTTGATGAAAAGTATAAAAAAGCTATTCCCAAATTCCCCTCAAGAGTCGGTGTTATAACTTCTCCCACAGGAGCAGCAATAAGAGATATCATAAATGTTATTTCACGACGATGCAAAATGTGTGATGTTATTATTTATCCTGTAACAGTTCAGGGAGAAGGCTCTGCTGAAAAAATTGCAGAGGCAATAGAATATTTCAATCGAAATAATTCCTGCGATGTTATAATAGCAGGACGTGGCGGTGGTTCTATTGAAGATTTGTGGGAATTTAATAAAGAGATAACTGCAAGAGCAATATTTGCCTCAAAAATACCCGTTATAAGTGCAGTAGGACACGAAACAGATTTTACAATTGCGGATTTTGTGGCAGATTTAAGGGCACCTACACCATCGGCGGCAGCAGAACTTGCTGTTTGTTCTCTTGGCGATATAACAGAAACCTTAATACAGAACCGTGCCCGTCTTGATTATGCAGCTTCAAATGCTTTAAAGGTGCTTAAGGCAAGACTTGAGAATTTGTCGGATAAAGTAAGTTTTAAAGGAATACTGCGTTCTCTTGATAATAAAAGAATGTATGTTGATTCACTTATAATAAAATGCGAAAAGGCAGTAAACAACAAGATTGCAGCTCAAAGGGAACGACTTGCAAAAAATGCTTCCAAGCTGCAGGTGCTTAGTCCTCTTAATGTTATTGCAAGAGGCTATGCTCTTACTACAGATGGAAAAGGAAACGTTATAACAAGTATAAAAGATGTTAAGACAGATTCGCTTATAGAATTGAATGTAAGCGACGGTAAAATTATTTCACGGGTTACCGATGTAACAGAAAGGCTTGAATAAATGGAAAACAAATTGACCTTTGAACAGGCTATGGAAAAGCTTGAAGAAACAGTAACAAAGCTTGAAAATGCCAAGGGAGGACTAAATGATACGCTGCAGCTTTATGAGGAAGGTGTACGTCTGGCAGCAATGTGCAATTCTATGATAGATGAAGCACAACAGAAAATTACAATTTTGTCTAAAACAACAGAAGGATTTAAGGAAGAATTATTTAACGGGTCGGAGGAATGATATGAACTATAATTCTGTTCTTGAAAATTATATAAATAAAACAAATGATTATCTTGAAGAAGTCAGACTCGACAAAAATATTTATCAGAAAACCTTATTTAATTCTGTAAATTACAGTCTTATGGCTGAAGGAAAAAGATTAAGACCTGTTCTTTTTCTGGCAGCATGTGAAGCAGCAGGAGGCGACATTTCGGATGCACTTCCTTTTGCGGCAGGGCTTGAAATGATACATAACAGTTCACTAATTCACGATGATTTACCTGCAATGGATAATGATGATTTAAGACGTGGAAGACCCACAAACCACAAGGTTTACGGTGAAGCTACTGCAATTCTTGCAGGTGATGTTCTGCTCGTTTATCCTTTCGAGGTAATGGCAGACGGAATAAAAGACGATAAAGGAGTAAGGACGTTAAAGCTTATTGCATCCTGCGCAGGAGCTGAAGGGATGATGGGTGGGCAGCAGATAGACCTCGAAAACGAAGGCAAGGAAACGGACATAGATACGGTTATTGCTCTCAACAGTCTCAAAACCGGGGCTTTGTTCAGAGCAGCGGCAGTAGGTGGTGCCATTATAGGTGGAGCAGATGAAAGTATTTTAAATGCTTTTGAAATTTATGCTCAGAATTTAGGTCTTGCTTTTCAATTGGTTGATGACTTACTTGATAATGACCCAACAGCTGATACAGGTAAAACAAAGGGAAGCGATATTGCCAACAATAAAAGCACATATCTTTCAAAATATGGTGAAGACAAGTGTCGAAAAATGGTTCAGGAGTGCACAGAAAATGCTGTGAAAGCTATCGGCGTTTTAGGTGGAAAGGCTGAATTTTTAATACAGTTTGTTGAAAAACTTGCAGACAGGGTGAAATAAATGATAGTTGTCAGTGCATGTCTTATAGGTGAAAACTGCAAATATGACGGAACAAATAATAAAAATCAGAAAGTTCTGGATTATTTGAAGGACAAGGAGTATGTGTCTGTATGTCCTGAAATGCTTGGTTCTTTGCCATGTCCGAGAATACCTGCAGAAATTAAAGACGGCAGAGTCCTTAACAAAGAGGGGGAAGATGTTACGCTTCAGTTTACAAAAGGGGCACAAAAAGCTCTGGAAATTGCATTAAAAAACAAGATAGATATGGCAATTTTAAAAGAGTCAAGTCCAAGCTGTGGAGTAAACACAATTTATGATGGTAATTTTACATCAACTAAAATTAAAGGCTTGGGAATAACAGCACAATTGTTTAAAAAACAGGGAATAAAGGTAATAACTGAAAAAGATGTATAGTCATTCTATTGCAAAATAGTCATTAATTTGCTATAATAAGACACAAATGAAAAAGGAGGGTACATAAGTGAAAAAATTAATATTGTTTTTTATTGTGATTGCAGTTGTTCTTTCACTTCCTTTTATCTCCTTTGCAGACTATACATTGCCGGAAAATATTAAAATTGGACTTTTCTACAGCTCTACAGCGCTTTCTGAGTGCATAATAGCAAGTGATTCGGATGTGATAATTTATTATGACGGCCAAGAACTTGCCAGAGGAGCAGATTTACATATAAATGTTGAAGATGCAATAGTTAAAATACGAAGCAACGATGAAATTATTGCAGAATGTGATAATAAAGAGTTAAGGTTTGAACCAACGGAGGGATTTATCTCTTTAAACGGGAAAAAGTACAGAGGTACATTACAGATTATCAATCTTAAGAATGGAAAAATGACTCTTATAAATAAGGTCAATTTTGAAGAGTATCTCTACAGCGTGTTACCTTATGAAATGGCAACAGGTTGGCCTATCGAAGCTCTGAAGGCACAGGCTGTCTGCGCAAGAACATATGCGCTGACAAGTATGGGCAGATTTTCTCAGCATGGTTTTGACCTTACTGATAATACACTTTCTCAGATGTATGGAGGTGTAGCAGGCGAAAAGGAAGACTGTACAAGAGCAGTTGACGAAACAAAAGGTATGATAGTTACATATGATGATAAGCCTGCAAGTGTTTTTTACTACGCGTCTTCATCAGGCGAGTCGTTGAATGTTAAAGACGTATGGGGGTCATCTTACCCCTATCTTGTCAGTGTCAAGGACGATTATCAGGCATCTGTTGTAAAAGATAATGCAAAATGGGTAGTATCATTTACAACGCAGGAGCTTACTGATAAAATGAATAATTCAGGTTACGATTTAGGCACCGTTACGGATGTGGAAATCAACGAAGTATCTGAGCAAAAAGCAGTTACTATGGTAACTGTAAAAGGTACAAATGGTTCAGCTTTATTTCAGAGAGAGAAAGCAAGAACAGCTTTTGGTTTTCGGAGTCAGGTTTACAGTGTGTCTTATGATAAAAAAGATGCACAGAAGGTAAGCGTTCTCGGTGCAGAAGGAAAAGCAGAATTATCAGGTGTATCTGTTTTAGCATCAAAGGGAAAGGCGAAAACAGACAGTTTGCTTATTAAAGGAGCAGATTCTGTTAAGACAATTTCATTTGGTGGTGAGACAACAGGCTTTACATTTACAGGCTACGGTTACGGTCATGGTATAGGTATGAGTCAGAACGGAGCTAAAGGTATGGCAAACGCCGGATTTACATATGAAGAGATTTTAACTCATTATTTTACAGGTACTAAAGTAAGCACACAAGAGCCTGATTCCGTATGTCTTGAACTTGATTAAAGCGAGTTCGGATACTAACGCTTAAGCAGTTGCGTTAATATACGAACCCGTTTTGGGAACGTGTTTTTACGCTACTGCATTGTTAAAATACTCGCAAATGCGTCAGCATTTACTGCGTTTTTGCCTCACATTAACGCAAAAACACAGCTCCGAAAATTCTTCGAACCTAAAGCAAGATAAAAT
>JAZNWH010000102.1:0-4661 GCA_045593265.1 Clostridia bacterium
CAAAACTTACAAAGGATGATGCAAGTTTTGAAAAGCTTGTAAGAGTAATGGAAACTTACTTTAAAATGGGTGGACTGCACTTTCAGCTTAATTATGTGTCACCTGAGGATTTAAAGAAGGCAAAGGCGAATCCTGTGGAATACAAATCATTGAGAGTAAGAGTTTCGGGATTTTCAGATTACTTCCGCAATCTTAACGTTGACCTTCAAGATGAAATTATATCCCGTACCGAGAAAGGACTTTAAAAATGGTATAATAGAATAACAATCAACGACACATGTGGCACCCTTTGTGCGTAAATCTGATTACGGTACAAAGTTTGCAAATATGTGTTTTTTGTTTAAAAAAGGTGCAGTGAAAATGTTTAAGGTAAATGATGTAATTACATACGGCTCAAACGGAATATGCAAAATCGAAGGAATAGAAGAGAAAAATTTAACAGGAACTACAAAGAACTATTTTGTTTTAAAACCTTTAGATGGTGATAATTCAACGTGTTTTGTACCTGTCGATAATGAAAGTCTTTTAGGGAAAATGCGAAAAGTTTTATCCAAAGAAGATATAAAAAAGCTCATTGATTCTATACCTCATGAAGAAGCCCTCTGGATTGAAGACGAAAGGAAACGCAAAGAATGTTATAAAAAAATAATTACTGACGGTAATCATTCACATATAATTAAGATTGTAAAAGCACTATATATGCAGAAAAAAGAACGTGAAGAAAATGGAAAAAAGCTTCATATAGCAGATGAATATTTTCTTAAAGATGCACAAAAGCGTCTATGTGATGAATTTCGGTATGTATTAAACCTCTCTGAGGAAGATACATTGTCATATATTTTGAAAAAGATAGAAAAATAATAACATACAATTAACAGACGGAAAGCTTGTCATTTTATGGAAAGCTTTCCGTCTGTTAATTATAAAAATTCTCCTTGCTAAAGAAATATTTTCACCAAAGAACAACAAAATCATTCTACTTCTTGCATTTTTGCATAAAATCGTATATAATAGGGGTTATGAAGAATACATTTATACCTGTATGTAAACAGGATTTAATTGACAGAGGTATACAGCAGCTTGATTTTCTCATAGTATCCGCTGACGCTTATGTGGATCATTCATCTTTCGGTCATGCAATCATTGCAAGACTTTTAGAAGCTGAAGGGTACACAGTAGGGATTGTAGCCCAGCCCGACTGGCATACAAAATACGAATTTATGAAGCTGGGCGCACCGAAATATGCTGTTATGATAAGTACCGGAAATATTGACTCAATGGTTTGCCATTATACTGCATCTAAGAAGAAGCGTAACGATGACAATTATTCTCCCGGTGGAGAAGCAGGCCACAGACCTGACAGACCAGGCATAGTTTACACTAACCGTGTTAAAGAAGCCTTTCCAGGTGTTCCTGTTATTATAGGCGGACTTGAAGCTTCACTCAGACGCTTTGCTCACTATGATTACTGGGATGACAAGGTTCGTCATTCCATACTAATCGACTCAGGAGCCGATATGATTGTTTATGGCATGGGTGAATTACAGACTATTGAAATTGCCCGTCGTCTTGCTTCGGGTGAAAAAATCAGTGAAATTACAGATGTTCCGGGAACTGTTTATCTATCAAAAAAAATCCCTATGACAGAATGTTTTGCCTGTCATTCATATGAAGACTGTAAAAAAGATAAGGTCAAGTACGCAGAAAGCTTTATGATTCAGTACAATAATCAGGACCCTTATTCCGGGAAAATGGTTATTCAGCAACATCATGATATGTATGTAATACAAAACAAACCAATGCGACCTTTAACCCGAAAAGAAATGGACAGAGTTTATTCTCTTCCGTTTATGGGAACATATCACCCATCTTATGAAAAAAAAGGTGGTGTTCCTGCAATAAAAGAAGTTAAGTTCAGTTTAACTTCATCAAGAGGATGCTTTGGTAACTGTTCATTTTGTGCCCTTACCTTTCATCAGGGCAGAATTGTTACATCAAGAAGTCAGATTTCATTAATCAGGGAAGCAGAAAAAATGACCTGGGATCCTGATTTTAAGGGATACATTCACGACGTTGGTGGTCCTACAGCAAATTTCAGAAAACCTTCGTGTAAAAAACAAGGTGAAAAAGGTAATTGCCCCAAACGTCAGTGTCTTTTCCCCGGTCCCTGTGAAAATTTAGAAGTAGACCATAGTGAATATGCTGAGCTTCTTAACAAGCTTTCACAGATACCTAAAGTGAAAAAAGTTTTTGTGCGTTCAGGAATACGCTACGATTACCTTACTTATGATAAAAATGATGCGTTTTTCAAACAACTTTGCGAGCATCATGTAAGTGGTCAGTTAAAAGTTGCTCCTGAACACGTTTCAGATAACGTTCTTTATTATATGGGTAAACCTTCAAAAGAGGTTTATGAGGAATTCTGCAAACGTTACAAAGCTATTAACAAAAAACTCGGTAAAGAGCAGTATATAGTCCCCTACCTTATGTCAAGCCATCCGGGAAGTACTCTCAATGATGCTATAATACTTGCTGAGTTTTTAAGAGATACAAACTACTCACCGGAACAGGTTCAGGACTTCTATCCTACTCCCGGAACTCTTTCGACCTGTATGTTCTATACAGGAATAGACCCAAGAACTATGGAAGAGGTATACGTTCCGAGGAGCTACGAAGAAAAACAAATGCAAAGAGCGCTACTTCAGTACAAACGTCCTGAAAACAGAGCACTTGTTATAAAAGCTTTAAAAAAAGCAGGCAGAGAAGATTTAATAGGCTACTCAAAAGAATGCCTTGTACGTCCTCTAAAGCCTGAAACATCACAGAGATTCAAAGGAGGAAATAAAAAAGATGGCACAGATAATAGACGGAAAAAAAGTGTCAACAAGAATAAAACAGGAAATAAGAACAAAAACGGAAGAGTTGACAAAAAGCGGCATTAAAGTAGGTCTTGCTGTTGTTCTTGTAGGAAATGACCCTGCTTCGCAGGTTTATGTTAACAACAAGGAAAAAGCTTGCCAGGAGTGTGGTTTTTATTCAGAAAAGTATTTACTTGACGAAAATGTTTCAATGAAAGAATTACTTGATTTAATAGAAGTTCTTAACAACCGTGATGAAATCTCAGGAATTTTGGTTCAACTTCCACTTCCTAAGCATTTAGATGAAAAGGAAGTTATCAATGCAATAAATCCTGCCAAAGATGTTGATGCATTCCATCCCGTAAATGTAGGAAAAATTATGATTGGAGACTTTGATTTTCTCCCTTGCACACCTGCAGGTGTTATGGAATTAATCAAAGAATCGGGAATTGACCCCGAAGGAAAAGAATGTGTTGTTATCGGCAGAAGTAATATCGTTGGTAAACCACAGGCGATGCTTCTTCTCCACAAAAATGCAACAGTTACGATATGTCATTCAAGAACTAAAAATTTAAAAGAAGTTACAAAACGTGCAGACATTTTAGTAGCGGCAGTAGGTAAAGCAAAATTTGTAACAGAAGATATGGTTAAAGAAGGTGCTGTCGTAATCGATGTAGGTATGAACAGAGATGAAAACGGTAAGCTTTGCGGTGATGTTGATTTTGAAAATGTAAGCAAGATTGCGGGTGCTATTACACCTGTTCCTGGTGGCGTAGGTCCTATGACAATTGCTATGCTTATGCAAAACACCTTAAAGGCTGCAACCTTAAAAATAAAAAATAATTAAAAGGAGTATGAGAAAATGAAACTAATCATCAAAAACAATTATGAAGAAATGAGCCAGTGGGCTGCACAGCACATTGCTGATGCAATTAATAACCACAAAGAAGACCGTCCCTTTGTACTTGGTCTTCCTACAGGTTCTTCCCCACTCGGTGTTTACAAAAGACTTATCGAAATGAATAAGTCAGGTGCTGTAACATTTAAAAATGTTGTAACCTTTAACATGGACGAATATGTTGGTCTTCCTAAAGAACATGACCAGAGCTACTGGTATTTTATGCACGAAAATTTCTTTAACCATATTGATATTCCAAAAGAAAATATAAATATTCTTGATGGTATGGCTCATGACCCTGAAGCAGAATGTCAGCGTTATGAAGATAAAATTGCATCATATGGTGGAATTGACCTCTTTATGGGTGGAAGCGGTGTTGACGGACATATTGCTTTTAACGAACCGTTTACTTCTCTTACATCACGCACAGGAATTCGTGCTTTGACACAGGATACATTGATTGCCAACTCACGTTTCTTTGACAATGACCCTGAAAAAGTACCAAAAACAGCCCTTTCTGTTGGTGTAGGTACTGTTTGCGACTCAAAGAAGGTTCTTCTTCTTATCAGTGGACACAACAAAGCCCGTGCACTCCGTCATTGTGTCGAAGGTGGTGTTGACCATGCATGGACCATTAGTGCACTTCAGCTTCACCCTTGTGGAATAATTGCCTGCGATGAAGCAGCTTGCGGTGAATTAAAGGTTGATACATACAAATATTTCAAAGAAATTTATAAAGACGAAAAATAATAAACTATATTAGTAAAAGGGACTGTAAAAAAACCAATATCATTAAGTTAAGAATAATATAAAAAATCAAAACACACCTAACGAAGATAAAAATTTTAAGTTAGGTGTGTTTTTCTAAAAAAGTGCATGCAAAAAAGGCAGGCTGAAAAGTCTGC
>JAZNWH010000103.1:0-37653 GCA_045593265.1 Clostridia bacterium
CCTTGAGAATTACACGTTCTTTCGACTACGGTAATCCTGCTAATATGGATGTATATGTTCAGGGTGTTAAAGACCTTCAGGCTTACTGGAATGAAGAAGTGTGGCTTAAAGCCTTTCCTTCAATGGCAAATGCCCTTGATGCAGAAGGAAGACCTGATATGAATAATTATATAGTTGCAACAGATAATGTAATGGTTAACACACCCAGAGAGTCATTCTTCGAAGAATCCAAAAAGACTGCAACAATTGAAAGAAATATCTCTTTTGCAAAAGACCCTGGCTTCTACGATATGGAAAATGAAATTTATCTCTTAAATGAAGATTCAGCTGTTTATGAACAGAATCCTGAATTCGAACCAATTCCGTTTACAAGAATGGGACGTTATTCAGACAGAGCAATAAACAGAGTTAAAGATGCATATGTATATTGTATCGACAGCCCATGGACAATCAAAAAGGGTGAGGTTGTTAAATCCGAAAGAGCAGGCGCTATCGTTGAAAATGGTGAAGTTTATCTTCCTGTTCGTTGTGTAGCCGAAGCTATAGACGGTGTCATTACATATAATGAAGAAACTGAAGTTATCGATATTTCAGCAGACGGAAAAGCACTTTCATTTGTTAACGGTGCAACAGATAAGGTACAGGTAAACGGGGTTGAAACAACACTTAATTTACCTATCGTAAATATCGACTATGTAAACTACGTATCAGTTAAAGAATTCGTAAAGATTTTTGAAAAACACTACGTAGGTACAAAGGGTATCGTTATTATAAGTGATATTTATAACCTCTTTGATTTGGATGCAGATAAGGAATTACTCAGATATCTTGAGGAAATTATTACAGTATATTAATTTTAATTAATATAAATATAAAAAGATATTGTATGGCAAAGCCATACAAAAGGAAAGGGGTAAAAAACTCTATGAGTAAAAAATGTTTAAGTTTAATTCTGGTGCTCAGTATGATTATGCAGCTTATCTGCATAGTTCCCGCTATGGCAACAGAAACACCCAGTAACGTCAGAGTGATTTACGAAAACGATTTCGAAAGCAACATTGACGGATGGGTTGTAGGTCAAACTAAAGCAGCAGATGGTACTTACAGCTTAAGTCAGGAAACCTATGATGGTAAAGGTGTTCTTGCACTTACCTCCACAGCGTCAATTTCTAACAGCTATTGTTATCAGCCGACTGCTTTTCTTAATTTTGATGACATTGAGTTTACAAGCGGAAACAAAATTGTCATTGAAATGAGCCTCAAGCAGTGCAGTGGCAATGCAGATGGTCATGCGTGTCTTATCTTAAGTATAACAGACCTGACAGCAGCGATCTTACAATAGCGAAGGCTGACGGAACAGAATTTCACGTTAAAGCTTCAGCTGAAGATGCTGCTCACTGGTGGACAATGCTTAACTTCAGGGCTAATGAAGTAACAGTAGATAATGGAGATGGTACTACAACCACATCAGGTGAAGACACCATTTCATATTTCAAAAATGTAAGTGGCGGTAAGTCCATTACAACATTAGCTGAAACTGATACAACAGCTCAGTGGACAGATATCAAAATAGTTATTGATGAAGGAACAAAGAAATTCAGCGTTAATGCAACAACAGAGGACGGTCAGGAATATTCAGTAAGTAATGGTTGGTTTACAGCTAATGCGTATGAAATAAACAACTCAAATATTGCTGATGGCACTTCGCTTTCTGATTATGATTCACTTGATAACCTGACACTTTATCTCAGAAACTACGCACAGACTCTTTATGTGGATTCTTTCAAGGTTTATGAAATAAGTCCAACTTATACAGACGCTGTAATTTTGGGCGGTTCATCAGTTAAATATGATGAAGCAGCTCAGATTAAGTTCGTAAATACTGCTTCTGATGAAGACAAAACAACTGATGCAACAATCTCTTCTGTTCCTGAAGGTGCAGTTACAATCACAGATGAAAGCGGAAATTCACTTGCTGTTACACAGGAATATGATTCAGCAGAACAGATACTTTCAGTTAAGCCTGAAGACGGTTTTACAATAGGTGAAACTTATACAATTGCCTTCAATGAAACAGTACTTAACAATAATGGTATAATAACCACAGGCACAGAAAGCTTCACAGTTCGTGCAAGAGATGATTATGACACAGGCATTGTTCTTGACGATAACTTTGCAACAGGAACAGATAACTGGGTTGTTGGTACATCGTCGGCAACCGATTATGAAGCAACAATTACACCTGTAGATGCAGAGGGTGCAGTTGACGGTAAGGCTCTTATGATTACCTTCCCTGCAGAAGGTTCAGGTAATTCAGCTTACGGTTCTGTAACAAAGCTTCTTGGTAATGGTATAGAATTCAGCCCAAAGGAAACATTAACAGTTAAAGCAAGAGTTAAAGCAGATACTGCTATGAAATACCAGATTAAAGCTAACCGACCAAATACCTTAACTCAGCCGCCTAACGACGATGTATGGCGTTTCTACAATGCATTGTTAATCCATGAAGAAAGCGGTGCTCTTCAGGTATTGGGTGGAAGTCTGTATAGCGACGCTATCGGCGGTACAGTTTATAACTACAGAGCTAACACAGACATTGCAACGAATGATGATACAGGTCTTTGGACTGAATATACAATCGTGTTCAAGCCGGCAGAAGAAAAATATTATGTAACAGTTGTTACAACAGATGCAGAGGGCAACGAAACAACAGTTGCTTCAAATAAAGCAGGTTATATGCTTGCAACAAGATCAGAGCTTGAAACAGAGTTCGGTGTTGGTTACTTCAAAGCTGATGACGGTCAGTATTATCTTGACTTAAGCAGACTTACATTTACCTCAAGAACAGCAGGTAATTTGTATGTTGACTATGTAAAGGCATACACAGAAAAAGAATATATTGCACACGATGTTACAGCATACCTTACTGAGGGTATTTTACTTGACAAAACTGATGCAGTTAAGGTTACATTTGTTTCTGACGATGATATAGCTTCAATTCCTGAAGGTGCAGTTGCAATTACAGGCGTTGAAGCAACAGAAAGCTACGATGCAGCAACAAAAACACTTACACTTACACCTGAAACAGCTCTTACAGCAGGAACAGAATACACTGTAACAGTTGACGCAGATGCACTTGATGACGAATGTATTGATTACACAGGTGCAGAAACTCTTACCTTCAATACAATTGGTTATGGTAAAAACTACTGGATTAATGATGACTTTAATACAACAGGAGATATCGGCAACTGGAAATTCAGTGAAGTTTCTTCTGACAGCACAAGAGTAGTAACTCTTGAACAGACAACAGATGGTACAGACGGAGTGTTGAAATTCACAACTACTGCGAACGACTTTACATCAAAGGCAACTCCTACAATTTACAACGACTTTGATGACATAAAGCTTGGCGATTACAAGCTCGTTCTTGAAACAAGAGTTAAAACAACAGGCGGTACAAATAAGTCAGGCGAAGCAGGGAACTGGGTTGACCTTACAATTAACAGACCTACACAGACCAAGTATTTAGGTACAGTTGAAGGTCTTAGTGTATTAGCTGAAGATGGCGAAACCGCCTATGCCGCTAAAGTAAATCTTCACGGATGGGCAGGCGGTACAGTCGCGAGAATTGATGCAGACTCAATTAACTATAAATCAACAAGTGCGACATATAGCACCAAGGATTTGGCTGAAAATATGGGCACAAATGAATGGGTTAACATCAAAATGGTATTCTCCAACAATTCAAGCTACGAAATGACTGTATGGGAAGATGGCAAGGAAGATGAAGCAATAACAAAGGTTAATACTTCTTCTGAGTATGCTTGCCTTTGGGAAAATAATAAAGGTATGTATGATATTGAAGGTTTAATAGATGCTCAGACAGCAGGAACACTCGATTCATATGTAGTTAAAGGAAGACACGAGTACTTGAAGAGACTTGCATTCGTTCCTTATAAGTTCTCAAACGAAATTTCTATTGACTATTTCAGATTATATGCAGAAATAGAACCAACTGATACAATTTCAGCTAAGCTTGAAAATACACATCTTGATGAAGCAGATGCAGTAAAGGTTCAGCTTACAGCATCAACAGCATTAACAGAATTACCTGAAGGTATTTTCGCAATTGACGGTGTTGAAGCAACAGAAAGCTTTGATGCAACAACACAGGTATTAACACTTACACCTGCGGAGACATTAACAGAGGGAACAACTTATACAATCAATGTTGATACAGATGCTCTTGCTAACTTAGGCTACAAATACACAACAACAAAAGCACTTACATTCAGTATTTTAACATTAGGTGCTAACGAAATTTTCCACGATACATTTGATACAGAAGACGATTTAGGCGGTTGGGTTCTTGGTGTAATGAATGTTTCAAATAATTCAACACAGACCCTCGTTCAGGAAACTCTTGCAGACGGAACAGGTGTTATGAAGTTAACAGGTTCTGCTACAAGCAGACAAAGCTTCTACCAGCCGAACGCATTCAGAGATTTTGATGATATCGTATTTGCTGATGGAGAAAGTATTCTTCTTGAAACAAGATTTAAGGTTGTTGGCGGCGGTGTAGATCCAAGCGGAACAGCAGGCTCAAAAGCGTCACTTCTCTTCAACAGACCTAACGATTTAACAATTTTAGAAAACACAGGTTCCTTTAACTACCTTGGATGGAATTGCGGTATTCTCGGTTATTCAAATGATAGTGGTTTTGGACACAGACCTTCAGGATACTCGATTGAAAACCTCAGCGCTGATATGGGTGCGGGTACATGGGTAAATGTTAAGTACTTAATCGATGGTGCTGCAGGCACACAGGGTACATACACTGTAACAGCATGGACAGACGGAAACGAAGCAAATGCAGTAAGTGCAACAGGTACATTAAAAGAATACAGAACTCAGTTCTATGATGTATACGGTTATGCTGCAAATGGTTCAACAGAAGCAACAAGACACGATTCATTTGACTCACTTACATGGGCATTTGATAACTATTCAAACGAAGTTTTAGTTGACTATGTTAAGTTGACCAAAATTATTGAATGTAAAGCATACGCAACACTGGATGGCGGTTCAACAGTTAAGTATGACGAACCTGTTAAGCTTACATTCAAGGCAACAGATGCAGAAATTACATCAATTCCTGCAGGTGCGGTAACGATTTCAGGTGTTGAAACGACCCAAAGCTTTGACGCAGAAACAGGTGTATTATCAGTAATTCCTTCAACTCCTTTAACAGTCGGAAACATTTATACAGTAGCTGTTGATACATATACTCTTGCAGAAGCTGGTATAGATTACACAGGTTCAACAAGCTTCACAGTTCGTGCAAGGGATGATTATGACACAGGCGTTGTTATTGACGATAACTTTGCTACAGGTGCTGATAACTGGGCTGTTGGTCAGTCAGCAAGCGGCTATGAAGCAGCAGTAACAGCTGTAGACGCAGAGGGTGCAGTTGACGGTAAGGCTCTTAAGATTACCTTCCCTGCTGCTGGAACTTCACAGGGTTCATACTACGGTTCAGTTATAAAGCTTCTTGGCGATGGCGTTAAATTCAGCACAGAAGAAACATTGATTCTTAAAGCAAGAGTTAAAGCGGATAACGGTATGAGCTATCAGATTAAGGCTAACAGACCTGATACATTAGAACAGTTTAAGAACGACTATACATGGACACATTACCATATGTTGGCATCATATGAATCAACGGGTATATTCTATGCGTTAAATAACAGCCTTTATGAAAATATCGGTGAAGCACCATATAGCTACAGAGGCACAAATGAAATTGCTGCACAGGATGTTGCAGGTCTTTGGACAGAGTACACAATCGTATTCGACCCTGCAAACGAAAAATATTATGTAACAATTGTTACAACAGATGCAGAGGGTAACGAAACAACTATCGCTTCAAACAAAACAGGTTATATGCTTTCAACCAAGTACGAGCTTGATAAGGAATTCGGTATTGGTTACTTCAAAGTTGATGACGGTCAGTATTTCATTGATTTAAGCAGTCTTACATTTACAGCAAGAACAGCAGGTAATTTGTATGTTGACTATGTAAAGGTTTACGAACAGGCTGACGGTAAGATTTACAATCAGAGCGGTGCTACAGCAATATACAACGCACCTCTTAAGTTCACACTTGATTCAAGCAAACCAATTTCTGCAATTTCAGAGGATGCAATTACTATTGATGGTGTTGAAACAACACTTGCATACGATGCTGCAACTCAGGTTATCACATTAACACCTGAAAATAACTTAACAATCGGTGATACATATAAAGTAACCATTGATAAAGATGTACTTTTGGGTGATGGTATCAACTACACAGGGGTTGCATCATTCAATATCCGTGCGAGAGACGCTCGTGAAACAGGTGTGGTTATCAGCGATGACTTTAACGACGGCACAACAGAAGGTTGGACAATTGGTGCAGCTAACGATGGCTACGAAGCTGGTCTCGATGTTGTAGACGTTGACGGTGAAGAAGGAAATAAAGCTCTTAAGGTTACAATGTCAGCAATCGCAACCGGTGACGGTAATCAGCCTAACGTTACAAGAATTCTCGGTAACGGTATCGAATTCAAAGACGACGAATGGGTAACAATTACTACAAGAATTAAGAGAAATGAAGGCTTTAACTACTTCTTAAAGGCTAACAGACCTGATGAAATTTCACAGGTTCTCCATGAATACGAATGGGCAGCATATGCTCTTATGGCTGTTGACTCAAAGGTTCATACAGTTACATCAACAGGTGCTTTGGGCGGCGTTGATGGTGCATACACATATTATCCTGCTGACCCGAACGGTGCAGATATTCCAACTGATTGGGTTACTTATACAATTACATTCAAGCCTGAAACAGGATGCTATTGGATATCAGCTACTCTTGATGACGGTACAGTATTAACAAACGAAAGAGTTGGTGCAATTTACGTTGCAGGTACAGCTATTGAAAAGATGTTTGGTACTACTCCTGTAAGTAAGAGCAGCTATAACTTCCTTGACAGCTTAACATTTGTACCTATGGCTGGTAATACAGGCGAACTCTTAATCGACTATATTGACGTTAAGGTAGTAAATACAAACTTCATTGGTATGGCTCAGCTTATGGTAGATGATAAGGAAGTAACAGAAATTACTCCTAACACTACAGTTAAGCCTGTATTTACAATTAATCCTGAAGACGGTGTAACAGAATATACAGTTATAAGTGCACTCTACATTGACGGTATCTTAGAAGATACACATATTAACCCTGTTGCAGTAACAGAAAACGGATATGTTTACACAGAAGCAGACGGATGGGTAATTCCATCAGCATTAGAAGGTAAGTACGAAATCAAAGCATTCGTTTGGGATACTCTCGGCGGAATGAAGCCTGTTTCAGATGTTGCTAAAATTGAGTCAACAGCAAACGATTGACTTACTGTGTATGTTCAGGCATACAGCGGCAGTGATGTCGTAGGCACAGGGGAGAAAAACTCCCCCGTGTCGAATCTTGATGAAGCACTTGATATTGTTGCAGCAAAAAAAGCAGCAGGCTACACAGGTCAGGCAAATATTATAGTTGGTGACGGAACATATGAAGTTTCTGAACAAATTGCAATTGAAAGAACAGATGTACCTTCAGGCGGACTTAATATCGCAGCAGCTTACGGTGCAGAGCCTACCTTTGTAGGCGGCGTAAGCTACAATTTAAGTGATGCTGTTAAGGTTACAGATGATGCAATATTAAACAGACTTTATTCAGAAAATGCCAAGAACAATCTTTATGTTCTTGATTTAACCTCAAAGGTTAAACTTTCTGATATTCCTGCACTTAACTACCCAGGTTCATATGATATTGACGATGAACTTATTGCATTAGGACTTGAAAATCCACCTGAAACAACAAGTGAAATTGCCCTTGATGGTAAATTATTAACAAACGCGAGATATCCAAACAGCGGTTATACATATCTTGGCACAGTAAGTGATGCAGGTGTTACTGCTTCATACTTTGATAAGGAAACAACAGATGCTGAGTACATTGAACCCACACTTGAAAATGTAACACATGGTTTTACTTCAACATATTCTTATGAAAACCTTGCAAAATGGGCAAATGCTGACCAGGCTATGATGTTCGGTTACTGGAAATATGACTGGGCAACACAGACTCTTCCTTTAAAGAATGTTGATGCTGAAGCAGGAACAATTACCGCTAAATATGCAAGTGTTTACACACCAACAAGCGGTGCAAGATTTTATATTTACAACCTTCTTGAAGAAATTGATACAGAGGGCGAATATTTTATTGACAGAACAACGGGCAAATTATATTTCTATATGCCAACCGATGCAACAAATGACAGCGTAATAACAATGTCAATGCTTGCAGATGCTATGATTAAGACACCGCAGTCACTCACAACACCTCTTGTAATTGACGGATTAAATATTACAACCACAAGAAATACAGGTATTGCTGTAAGCGGTTCATATAATACGACTGTAAGAAACTGCGAGGTATCAAATACTCAAAGCTATGGTATATCTGTATTTGGTAAAAATGCTTTAGTTGAAAACTGCTATGTTCACGACACAAATGGTGGTATTTCAGTTGGTTCTAATTCAGGAGCAAATGACACTATAGCACTTACAAGAACAAACAACGTTATTACAAATAACAAAATTGAAAGATTCTCAAGAATTAACAAAACCTATACTCCTGCAATCCAGATTTATCACGTTGGTAACACTGTAACTCATAACGATATCAGTGATGGTGAAGGCACTGCACTTATGTATTCAGGTCAGAATAATACAATTCAGTACAATGAAATTTACAATGTTTGTAAGGAAGTTGAAGACGCAGGTGCAATCTATGTAGGCAGAAGCTGGATTGCAAGAGGAAATAAAATTTTAAATAACTATTTCCATGACATTGAGCCAAATATTGACACAACAACAGGCGGAAGAAGCCCTGTTGCAGGTATCTTCCTTGATGACCACTATGCAGGTGCATATATTGAAGGAAACGTATTTGAAAACATCTATGGTGATGGTGTACGTGGTAACAGCGGACGTGAACACACAATTAATAACAATATCTTTATTAACTGCTCACTTCGCGGCACATTAATCACAGGCGACAAAGAGGTAACAAATGTTGAAACACAGATGGCAGGCCTCGAAAACTCACCATATCAGAATGATGTTTGGAAAGCAGAGTTCTCTGATTTATATAATATTTTAAGTAATAATCCTACATATCAGGAAGATAATACATACACAAACAATATTCATGTTGGTTGCGGCACAGCTTATCAGTTCGGAACAGAGGTTACAGCCCGTGCAAAAGAAATTGCAAACAACTATGAATCAGCAACTGACCCGGGCTTTGTTGATATGGCAAACGGTGATTATACATTAAAGGCTGACAGTGAAGTATTTACAATTATTCCAAAATTTGTTCAGATTGATATGAGCAAAATGGGTATTCAGTAATTAAGGGACTTTCTGATTAACGCAAGAGGTTCGGTTAAACCGAACCCCTTTGTGGCGATTATAAGTATTTTAGTTCATTTAATATCTTTTTAGATATTAGATATAGCAAGCTTTAATGCTTGCGGGGGGTGCCCTGTTTGTAATGCAGAGGATTTTTCCTCTGCATTACAGGAAAGAGAAAGACACAATTTTTAGTACAACTTAAGGAGGAATTTTATGAGTAAAAAACTTTTAAGTTTTGCTGTGGCGATTTGTATGCTTATGCAAATCTTCTCAATGGTTGCTGTTGCTTCAACCGAAGAAGATTTTGGCATTGAGCTTGCAGGTACAACAGAAAAATTCTCAAAACAATACGCAAACGACAATTTTGCAAGCGGAACAGACGGTTGGGTTGTTGGTACATCAGTAACCGATTATGAAGCAACAATTACAACTGTTGATGACGCAGGTGCTAAAGATGGAAAGGCTCTTAAGATTACCTTTCCTGATGCAGGCAGCGGTTCAAAAGAGGTTACAGGAAAGTACGGTACTGTAATAAAGCTTTTGGATGACCCTGCAATTTTCAGTGCAGAAGAAACAGTAACAGTTAAAGCGAGAGTTAAAGCAGATACTGCTATGAGATATCAGATTAAGGCTAACAGACCGAACTCTTTGGTTCAGCCGGATAACGATTATACGTGGCCTTTCTATTATGGTTTGTTGATGCATGGTGATGATAATAAGCTCCAAGTATTAGGTAGCGGTCTTTATGCCTCGGAGATTGGACAGACAACTTATAACTACAGAGCTAATACAGAAATTGCAACAAATAATGACACAGGTCTTTGGACAGAATACACAATCGTATTCAAGCCTGCAGAAAAAAATATTATGTAACAGTTGTTACAACGCAGGCAAATGGCTCTGATACGACCGTTACTTCAAATAAAACAGGTCATATGGTTGCAACCAAAGATGAGCTTACAGATGCATATGGTGAAGGCTACTTTGATCCAAATGTCGGAAAATACTTTCTTGATTTAAACAGTCTTACATTTACATCAAGAACGGCAGGTAATTTGTATGTTGACTATGTTGAAATTTACGGAAGCCGAGATTATGTTGATGCATCAGTAAGCTCTGTAAGCAGCTCAGTTACCACAAAAGGTGCGGTTGTAGTCAGCTTTACAGGTGATAAGATTCCTGCATTCCCTGAGGGTGCGGTAACTATTGAAGGTGTAGAATGTGATGTAACAACAGATATTACTGCACAGACTGTTACTCTTAAGCCGAAGAGTGCAATAACAGTAGGTGATATACTTACAGTTAATGTAAATTCAGCACTTCTTTTAAGTGAAGAAGGTGTTAATTTTACAGGCGATACTACATTTAACGTTCCTGTAGAATATGGTACAGCAACAGCATCACTTATAAGCGATGCTACAATCACATCTTCTGATTCTGTTACAGTTAAGTTTGATTCCAACGTAGCTTTAAGCAATTTTGATGAAGGATTAGTTACAATTGAAGATGTTGAATGCGATGTAACACCAAATATTTCGGCACAGACAGTTTCTCTTACAGCTAAGAGTGGCAGATTTGTTCCGGGTTCAACATTAAATGTTATGGTAAACACTACTGTTCTTGAAGAAACTGAAGGCATCAGATTAGCAGATGCAACTCCTGATACTTTTGAAGTTACAGTTGCATACGGCAACGCAACAGCAGAATTAATCAGCGACAGCGTTATTGCTGCAAACGAATCAGTAACAGTTAAATTCACATCAACAGAGCCTATAGCAAACTTTGAAGATGGTCTTGTTACAATCGAAGGCGTTGAATGTGATTATACAAGTGATACTACTGAAAAGACTGTTACACTTACACCAAAAGCTCTTTTAACAGCAGGTGCAAGTTACACAGTAAAAGTTGATACAGAGCTTTTAAAAACAAGAGAGGGTAATATTTTATCAGGACCAAGCACCTTTGATTTCTCAGTTATACCTCTTTCTGTTTTTGATGTTAAGCTTGACAAAACTCCTATGCCTGACGAAACAGTATCAGTTATATACGAATATTCAGGCGTAAACGGTCAAGGTGCACATACCTATCAGTGGCAGACAGCAGCAACTGCTGACGCACCTGATGGTGAATGGACAAATATTGGCACAGGTCAAACCTGTACATTTGATTATAGCCTTAATCATGGTGATTACGTAAGAGTAATTATGACACCTTACGATGAATTGGGAAATCAGGGTTATGCAGTAACAACAGAACCTGTTATGTACAAAATTGCTCCTTCCGAGGATGAAGATGGTGTAGCTTACAGAAAGTACTACATCAATGATGATTATAACGAAGCAGGCAATGTTGGTAAGTGGAAAGTAGGTACTACAAGTGCCACAAATCAGACTATTACCGTTGAACAGGAAACACTCTCGGAAAACGGTGGTAATGTGGGTGCTCTTAAATTCTATGGTAACAATGCTGCAAAAACTACTCCTGAACAGCCTTATATGATAAATGAATTCGACAAGGTTGAATTCATAGAAGGCTCAAAGCTTGTTATAGAAGCAAGAGTTAAGGCAACAGGCGGTTTAGAAGAAAGCACTTTAAAAGAGGGTAGCTTTGTAAATCTTGCTTTCAACAGACCTAATGACCCTAAATACCTTGCAGATAATAATCAGAGTAACTACCGAGGCTGGGAAGGCGGAACTTTATTCCAGTATAGAAATGTTCCTGAGGGTATACCAAATTTGGCTGCAGGAACTGGTTTAAGATATAAGTCGAACGATTACGCTACAACTGAGTTCCTTGCAGGTGATTATACCAATGAGTGGGTAAACGTAAAGGTTGTAATGGATGGAACAGACGCCCTTGCTCAGAAATATAAAATCTATATTCTTGATGATAATGGCGAAGTCCTTGCACAGGCAGAGGGTTCTCTTAAAGAGCACACTCAGCACACCTACGATATGGAATACTTTGTAGACAAAGGTACATTAAATACAAGTAAGACAAAGCACGAGGATATCAGAAGCTTTTCATTTGTGTTAAGATACTTCTCAGAAGCAGTTTATGTAGATTACTTTAAATTCTATGAATTAAGACCTGTTGAAACAGCAACAGTTGATATGACCAGCGGAAGCTTAATAAGACCTTCCGATTCTGTTACAGTTAAGTTTACAGGTTCAAACGCAATTAAGAACTTTGCAGAAGGCTTAGTTACAATTGACGGTGTTGAAACTGTTATGACTCAGGATCTCGTAAATCAGACAGTTACAGTTACACCTGTAGAAAAATTAACACCAGGTCAGTCTTACACAGTTAACATTGACAAAAAACTTCTTGCTTCAAGCGAAGGCTTTATTTTGGAAGGAACAGATACATTTAACTTTAATGTTGGTATTGTTAACGTATATGATGTTATAACAACAGGAAGAACTGTTCCGGGAACCGAAATGGGTATTTATTACAGATATGCTGATTCTGTTGCAGATGAAGGAACACATCTTTATCAGTGGCAGAAATCTGTTGATGGTATTACATGGGAAGACATTATCGGTCAGACAAACGATACCTATACAGTAACACAGGACATTTTCGATAACAAAAATTATGTAAGAATAGTTATGACTCCTTACGATGTTAACGGTACTGCAGGTGCTGAAATTGCAGCTGAAATGGTTATCCCTGAAACAACTCCTGTTCTTGAAAATGTAACACCAAATGCATCAATTCTTTTCCCTGAAATGTATATAGGTCCTAAGTACGATTACATTGATCCTAACGGAGACAAAATTGTAACAAAGGATGTTCAGTGGTATGTTTCAGACAGTGCAGGAGGACCATGGACAGCTTATTCAACCGATGAGTACTATTACATTACAGAAGATGATCTGAATAAGTACTTTAAGTATGAAATTAAGATTACAAACGACGGTCCTCTTCTTAATGAAACAGCTCTTTACGAAAGTACAGTTACCGGACCTGTTGTAAAGGTTGAAGAAACAACCAATCTTCTTGTTAATCCGGGCTTTGAAAGAGGAGACCTTGGCGGTTGGAAACAGGATTACGGCATTATCGAGATTGCAGGAACAGAAGGTGCAAGAACAGGTAATTACGGTGTTCACCTTAAGCCTCGTGAAGGTTTAAACGACAGCTGGGCGCAGTCTGTACAGGGCGTTGTAGCAGGAAAACGTTATGTTTTAAGCGGCTATGTTAAAACTTCAAGTCCTGATATGCCAAGCGTAACAAACTTCTGGCCTTATACATGGGGCGGACATCTCTCTCGTGTAGAAGGCGAAGATTACAGCTATCTTGTTGGTAATAACTGGATACAGGCAACAAGCGCATTTACATCAAATGACGGACAAGCAACAGTCGACTTTGTGTCTTTCCATACAATGGATGCAGATTGTTACCTTGACGACCTTTACTTTGGTGAAGTGCTTATTAAAGATATCGAAACCTTTACTCCTGATGCAACAGGAATTCCTGTAGAAGGAACTGTTAAGCTTTCTGTAACAAGTGGCAAAATTTTCAATCAGGTTGGAACAACTCATGGTTTGAGCAACGAAAAGGTAGTTGTTCGTGTTCCCGAAGGTGTAAGTGGTATTACTCAGGATGGAAATGACCTTGTTATTGATAATACTGCAGTAGCAGGAACATACGTTTGTGAGGTTTATTGCGAACCTTCATACAATGCCCCTGCACAGGAAATTTTCCAGAAATTTGTTACTGTTACTTTACTTCCAAACAATGATACATCACCAAAAGCCCGCAATATAAAGGTAAGTGGTGAGTTTAAGGCAGGTAGAAAATTAACCGGTTCATATGATTTCTATCAGATTGAAGGTAAAACAGATGCATCAACTTACAATTGGATGTATTCAGATACCTTTGACGGTGATTATGCTCCAATTGCAGGTGCTACAGGTCTTACTTATACACTTGAATCTCAGTATGCGGATAAATTTATCAAATTTGCAGTTAACCCTGCAACAACTGACGGTCTTGTAGGTACACAGACTCTTTCAAATGCTGTAACAATGCCAAGACCTCCATTTGTAACAGATGCCTCTGTTAAGGGAGAAGGAAAAGTTGGAGGCAGTGTTGAAGCTGTTTATACATATAATGATTACAACAGCTATAATAACGCAAAAGACGAAGAAGGTGCAACAACCTATCAGTGGTATTCAAGCGATTATGCTGATGGAGGATTTACACCTATTGCAGGTGCAACATCTAAAACATATACTTTCACAGAAAATGAAATTGACAAGTATGTTAAGGTTGAAATTAAACCTGTATCAAAGATTGCTCCTACAGATGGTACACCTGTTATGAGCAGCGCATTCTTTGGACCTACAGCACCAATAGCAACAAATGTTGCAATTACCAAGTCAGGAACAACACTTACAGGTTCATATAACTACAGCCATACACATGGTGCAAGAGAAACAGATTCAGTTTACGAATGGAAAGTAAACGGAGTTCTTGTTTCAAACAGCATCAGCTATACAATCAATTTTGAAGGAACTAAGTATGTAGAATTTTCTGTAACACCTGTTGGTGATACCAATCCTTCTACAGGTAAAACATATTCATATGGTGTAAATATGGCAGGTATTTTATCGTCAGGCTCCACCGGAGCAGGTGGCGGTGGTGGAACCGGCGGTGGCGGTGGCGGCGGAGCCGCAGGCTCAACCGGTGTAACCAACATCAATGACATGAAGATTCCAGAAAAAGAAGTTCAGCAGCCTGAACAGACTCAGCCAAAGTCAGACCTTAGCGGACACTGGGGCGAAGCTTATGTTAAGGAAATGGAAGCACGTGGTGTTATGAAAGCAGACGAAAAGGGTAACTACGATCCTGACAGAACTGTTTCCCGCAGCGAAATGATTTCATACCTCTTCGATGCATTAAAGCTTGAAGAAGCTGAATATAACGCAGAATTCTCAGATGTTAATGCACTTGACTCATATGCAGGCAAATTACAGGCTATGATTAATAATGGCACAATTGCCCTCTATCACGAATTCCGTCCAAATGATGGAATAAGCAGAGAAGAAATGTGTAAGATTCTTTTCGTTTCATTACAAAACGCAGGTAAGCTTACAAAGGCTGAAACAAATGTTCTTGATGCATTTACCGATAAAGCTTCAATTTCTGATTGGGCTATTGATTATGTAAACACAATTTATTCGAACAAGATTATGATCGGTACATCCGATACAACCTTTGCTCCAAAGGAAAATATAACAAGAGCACAGGTTGCTACAATGCTTGTTAGAATATTAAAAGTAATTGAAGGTTAAAGGAGGCGGGCAGAATGAAAAGAATTTTATGTACATTACTTGTTTTATCAATGCTGTTATCAGCAATGCCTGCTTTCGCTAAGGATTATCTTGAAACATATAAATATATGGATCAGATTTTCCGTTTTGATGTAGGTGATTTCGTAACAGGTTCAGGTGATGACGCTGCCATAGGCGGCATCGACACCGAACAGGAAATGATTAATTTCCTTGATTTTGTAGGTGTTTGGGATAACGCTGAAGCTAAGAAAAATGCACATATAACACAAACAGAGTTCTCAATTATAATGTCAAAATTAAAGCTTGGCAGTGAAAACGCTTTAATAGATGTTTATCTTGCAAATCCTGATGATACAAAAGTAACTTATCAGGATGCGTACAAGCAGATTATTACAGCACTTGGTTATTGGCATATGTGTGAGCGTTATGATAATCCCGAAGACTGGGTAATTTTTGTAGCAGATGAGATTGACTTACTTGTAAGTATTCCAAATAATATGAACGAATACATAACTCGTGCAGAGCTTGCTAAAATTATTACCAAGGCACTTAATATCGATTTAAGCGTTATTGAGTATACCTCAGATGGCTATCGTCATGAAGTAGCTGAAGGTAAGACACTTTTAAACAGCGTGCACAATCTTCACGATATAAGCGGCTTTGTTAACGCAATTTACGGTTTATCAGTATACAGTGGTAACGACTGCCGTGAAGGTTATATCCAGATTAACAGAAGAAATATCAAAACATCAGGACTTGATCTTGATCACTATCTTGGCAGAATGGTTCGTGCTTATGCATCATATGATGAATTAAGAAATGAATACAGTGTTGTATACATCGATTATGATACCGATGCAAAATATCTTGAAATTAACTTTGCTGATGTTGCTGATGTAACTAATGACAGAATTTATTATTATGATGAAAACGGTGAAGAAAAAGAATTAAGTATTTCAGGACTTAAGAATATTTCTGAAAACGGAAAACAGCTTAATTCAATCAGCGAAATGAGTGATTTTTCCGATAATGAAGGTAAAATTATCTTAACCTCATCTGAAAAGTATGGAGATATTGACACAGCTGTTATCTACAAATACACTTATGCAGTTTTAGAATACAATGATCTTCTTATAAATCAGATTGGTTTCAGAAACTATCAGAAATATAATGAAACTGACACATTTGTTACAGTAGACGAAAATGCTGTTAAGAAAGTAACATTAAATGGTGAAGCAATTGAGCTTTCTGCTCTTCCTGCAGGTGTTACTGCAAGATTGTTCAAAAATGAACAGACAGGCTATATGGAAATTATAGCAACCAATGAAACAATTATTGGTCAGGTTACATCAATTGATGGTGATATGTATGCAATTGATGATAACTGGTACAGAATTTCAAAGGACTTTAAAAAGGTGCTTAGTGATACTACAATCCCTGCTTCCAAGCAGTTAAAGCCCCTTGAACTTGGTCTTTCAACAACCTTCTATGTTTTAGATGGTGTAATTATTGCTTATGCAAAGGCAAATGAGTACAAGTATGGCTTCTTAAAGTCAGCAACTCAGGAAAGAAGTGGTATTGACCCTGACCTTACCTTAAAAATCTTTTCTCAAGATGGTGAGTGGCTTGAATTAAAGGTTACAAAGCCTATTGAACTTGATGGTGAAAAGAATGTTGAAAAGTCTGAGTTTTATGAATTTCTTAGAAACGATGCCACAAAGGAAGGCAGAACCTACGAAAACTCGACTATAGAAAATCTTGTTCGTTTTAAAGCAAACGGTGATGTTTTAGTTGCTCTTGATACTGTTAACGAATCACGTTTTGAAACATCTTCTGATGAAGATTTAGATTATAACAGATACAATACCTATGATGCTAACTGGACAAAAGGCTACCTTGATGTAGGATATCCTTACCTTATGACTGAAAGCACACTTTACTTTGCTATTCCTAAGGATAGAAATGAAGAAGATTTGTATTCAATGGCAACCTTAGCCGGCGTTACTGATATTGCAGGTGCAGGTACAATGGATTCTTACTTCTATAACACAGACGAAATGTGTATAGTTGGTGCAGTATTAATTGACGGTACAATCAATGAAATTAAGGGTAACGCAGACAGTGGCGGTGCAAACTACTATATAACAAAGGTTATGAGTGCTGTAATTGACGCAGAAAACGAAGAATTTGGTTATAAAGTAGAGGCAGAGAAGCTTTCATCGGGTGTAACTATAGGTATAGCATATAAAACAACTCCATCAAGCTTCTATGTATCAAAAGATGTGTTTGAAAAGAATCCTCTTCATGTTGGAGACTATGCATCTGTAAACACATCAGGAGGTAAAGCGACAAGCTGGACAATAAGACTTCCGGGTGGACGTGTACCTACAGAATGTTCATTCTATGACACTCAGAGAGACGGAATTTATGAAGCAGTTGGAAGAATTAAAGCTCTTGATGCTTCAATCGACAGAGTTGTTGTTGACGTAGGCGAGCTTTACAATTCAAGTGGTGAGAGAGTAACACAGCTGCATCCTGTACTTTGTCGTTCTAAGCTTATTATCAATCCTGATACAAATAAGCTTGAAAGTACAACATTGTCATCCTTCCATGTGGGCGATATGGTTTGGGTTCGTCCGCAATACGGATACACAGTTATAATTAAGAATGTATTCAATTAATAAAAATTACGTTTGTCAGGGCATAGCTTTTGGCTATGCCCCCGGCAGACGATTTAGTGAAAGCTACCGGCATTAAAATCTTTTAGTGTTGATAAGTTTTACTGAATTAAAAGAAAGGCAAACAAGTCTCAAAGACTTTACGCAACGCTGTTTGTGGAGCAAAAATTCGGCGGTGTTTATTGAAATTAGATTCATCCACAAAAATTTATTTCATAAAATTTTGACTTTATAAGGCGGAATTCATTTCTGCCGCAGGAAAGGTGGCTATAAATATGAAAATTGTTATAGGTTCTATGCAGTGTGAGGGCAACAGTTTAACACCTATACTTACAAGATATGAAGACTTTGACTATGCAAAAGGTGAAGCAATGTATGAAAAGCTTAAAGTAATGGATTGCTTTAAGGAGCATAATGTGGAGATAATTCCTACGATTTATGCCCATGCACTTCCGGGTGGACCTGTAGCAAAGGATGATTTTTTCCGACTTGCAAATGAACTCGTTGATTCAATTCCCGAAAGTGGATTTGACGGAGTATGGCTCTTTCTTCACGGGGCTATGTGTGTTGAAGAAATCGGTTCAGGAGACACTTACCTTGTAAGAAAGGTAAGAGAAAAGGTAGGAAAGGATATTCCTATTTCTCTTGCTCTTGATTTTCACGCTGATAATACTGATGAAATAATTGAAAGCGTAAACTATGTAACAGCTTTCAGAACAGCTCCCCATACTGACCATAAGGATGCTCAGGTGAGGGCGGCGGAGGCACTTATTAAGTGCATAGAAAAAAACATTTTACCAAGACCGCAGATTGCGAGAGCAGATGTTGTTATATGTGGTGATGCGGTACTTACTGCAGAGCAACCCCTAAAGGGTATTATGGAAATGGCAGACAAGTTTGAAAAAGAAACCGATGGAATTTTAGGTGTTCAGGTATTTAACGGTCAGCCTTGGATTGATGAACCTTATATGGGTCCGTCATTTGTTGTAACACACGAAAGTGATACAGAAATCTCAAAAGAAATTGCAAATAAACTTGCAGATAAATTTTATGAAGTAAGACATGATTTTAAATTTTTAGTAGAAACTGCAGAACCTAAAGATGCAATTAGAATGGCTATGGAAGACACAGAAAATCAGGTATTTCTTACTGATTCAGGTGATAACACTACAGCAGGTGCAGTTGGTGATAATGCGTATATGCTTTCACTTTTGCAGGAAATGGGTGCAAAAAACGTACTTCTTGCAGGAATTGCAGATTCCGATGCTTGTGATAAATGCTACAAAGCGCAAATCGGTGATACATTAACTCTTGAAGTAGGTGGCAAACTCGATTCAAACAGCACATCAACTACAATAACAGGTAAGCTTATTCACAGAGGTAATATTCTTTCCTATACAGGGGGAGATGCAGGAGAGTCAGCAACACTTGATTGTGGTGATATAACTGTTGTTATAACCAAAAACCGTGCATCAATGTGCAGACCTGATATTTTTGAATCGGTTGACCTTGACTATACAAAATATAAAATTGTTGTAGTTAAGTTAGGTTATTTATTTCCTGAACTTGCCTCAGTTGCGCAGAGAAGCATCTTAGTGTTTACTCCCGGTTGTTCAACCGAAAGACTTCAGGATATGAATATGAAAAAAATCCGTCGTCCTATGTTTCCACTTGATGACGATTTTAGATAATAAATTACAATACATAAAGGAGTGTAGAAAAAATGGCATATTACAATATGGCAGAAACAGAAAAAAGAATTAAAGCAGTAAGAAACATTCTTACAGAAAAAGGACTTGACGCAGCACTTATTTATTTCGATGAATTAAATATTGCTAACGGCTGGTATTTAACAGGCTGGTGTGGACAGTTTGAAAAGGGTTCAGTTTTAATTCCTGTTGAAGGTGAACCAATACTTTTAGGTGGTCCTGAATCAGAACCTTTTGCCAAGATGAACTCAGCTATCACAAAGGTGCGTTGTTTCCCTGTATTTATGGTTCCTGATGAAGAATATCCAAATGCAACAATCATTGACTTCAAACAGCTTAATGAAGAATTAAAGTCAGAAGGTACAGTATTAAAGAAAATCGGTTTTGTTGGCACATCAACAATTCCTCATCAGGTATATTGTGATTTCCAGGCAGGCTTTGAAGGCGTTGAAATGGTTGATATTACAGACGAATATGAAACACTTCGTGCTTACAAGTCAGAATGGGAAGGTCAGCAGATTATAAAAGCAACCGAGCTTTGTGATATGGCATACGATAAGATGGTAGCTGCAATCAAACCAGGTGCTTACGAATTCGAAGTTGCTGCAGCAGGTGAATCAATTTGTCGTATCAACGGTGCAACAAGCTTTGCATATTCAACAATCGTAGGTTCAGGAGAAAGAGCAAAAGCAGTTGTTCCTACAGCTACAAACAAGCCAATGGAAGATGGCGAGCTTGTTATGATTGGTATAGCTCCAAGATATAACGGTTATGCAGGAACATTTGGCGATACACTTCCTGTTAACGGTGTATATACACAGAAGCAGAAAGATTTACTTAACCATATGCGTGAAACAATGCGTCTTACACATGACATATTAAAGCCGGGTATGAGTGGTAAAGAAATTGACGTTCCAGGTCGTCTTTACTATGAAAAGCATGGCTTAAAGGATTATCTTGTATGTCCTTTCGCTCATTCAATCGGTTTGATGGAAGCAGAAGCTCCATTCTTCGGCCCTAACGGTGATTTCGTATTAGTTCCCGGTATGACAGTAATGGTTGACGTATCATTCTTCGGTCATCCGGACCTTCACGGTGGACGTATTGAAACAGGCTTTATTATTACTGAAAACGGTTGTAAGCCAATGTCTCAGAAGATGTGGGATTATTTCCAGAAAGACCTATAAGATTTAGCATTTTGAATTTTGCGGACACGCAACAATTAGTGTCCGCAAAATTAATATATTAAGTAAGAAGGAGAAAAAGAAAATGGCAGAAAAAGTATTAGGTTATACTAATTATATGTTTATTGACGGTGATTTACCGGGAAATGGCGATGACATGGATCTTCCGGGTCATGAAGCGATGATGATTACAAATAAAAACATACAGGATGCACACATTCTTGTAAATCTTTATTTTGAAGATAAAGACCCTGTTATGGGACTTCATTTAACAGTTCCCGCACAGAGAGTAATTTGCATCAGAATGGATTTACCTATCTGCGACGAACAGTTCCAGATTCCATTTGGTCAGTATTCTTGCGAGCTTGAATGTGATATCCCTGTTTGTGCATCTTTCGGCAGACTTGACCGTCGCCATAATTTAGGATACTATTCAACAGGTTATTGTGCTATATAAGGGTGAGTAGTTATGAAAAGGTTTATAATGCATTCATTTTTAAAACCTGAAAAGGTGGATGAGTATGTAAAACTACATGCAAATACATGGCCTGAAATTCTTGATTTAATCAAAAAAACCAATATTCAGAATTACTCTATTTCCATAAGAGGAACAGAGCTTTATACATATTTTGAATATGTAGGCGAGGATTATGAAAAGGATATGCAAATTCAGGCTGACAGTGAAATAATGCAAAAATGGTGGACTTACACCAAGCCATGCTTCCTTTATCACGATAAGGGCGAATATTACGACGATTTGCAGGAAATTTTCTATTTAGAATAATGCAATAAAAATACTGCAACAATTTTGTTGCAGTATTTTTTGATTGACAGTGTAATTTAGCTGTTGTACAATAAATTGGAAAGCTTTGTTTAGGAGGAAAGAAAATGAAAAAAGTATTAGCATTTGTTTTATCTGCTGTTATTATTTTAAGTACATTTGTAACTGTTTCAGCAGCAAAGCAGACATATGGTGCAGATAATTTTAACGATGAAAAAGGCAATCTTGTAATTGGATTTATAGGCGGCTCTGTTACCGAAGGTTCAGGTTCAACAGGCGGCGGCAGATGGTCAAGCCTTGTTACAGATTACTACAAAAAAGCATACAAAAATAAAACAGTAACAGAATTAAATGCAGGTATCGGCGGTACGGGTTCAGGTTACGGCATTATTCGTATGAAAAATGACCTTAAGCTCGATTCAAAAAAGGATGCGCCTGATATTGTGTTTATCGAATTTTCAATTAACGATGCTACAAGCGAAAAGAGAAGCGAAGGTAAGATGAGAAATATGGATTCGCTTATCAGACAGCTTTTGAATGCACCTAAAATTCCTGTAATCGTAATGGTTCATTTAACAAAAGCAAGCGGTAATGAGTATGAAAAACCAAACCCTGCTTTGGAATACAGTATGGCAGACTTTCATGAAGTTGCAGAGCATTATGGAATTCACGAGATTGATGTAAATGAATATATATGGAACAAAATCAACGATGGTGAATTTGTATGGCGTGAAATCGCAGGTGATAGCGCACACCCTAATAATGTAGGTTATGCTCACTATGCAGATTGTATTATTTCAAGTCTTGAAGCAAATAAGGATACGGTTTATAAGAAAATTGATCCATCTATTGCTCCTGCTGTAGCAAATCCATATGGGGACATTGAAGAATGGAGAATGGGTGAATACCAAGACGAATATGTTCTTTCTGACGGTTGGGCGTATGTTTCACCAACAGATGGTGTAGGTACTTATTCAAGAGCCTTCTTTGAAAAAGGTTGGTATGAATGTGATGATGCCGTAGGACAGACTGTTGAATTCAGTTTCCGTGGTGTAGGCTTCGGTATTACTACAGCGAGAAACAGTAATAACGCACTATTAAAGTGGGAACTTTTTGATACAGACAATAACCTCGTTAAGTCAGGCACATACACCAATTATTATGCAACTGATTTAGACAGATGCTTTGGCTGGATTGTTGCAAGCGATTTACCATATGCTAAATACAAAGTAGTCCTGACGGGTGAACTCAATCAGAAATCTATTGATGACTATACAAGTTCACAGGGTCGAAATGGCGGTAACGGTAAATATATGAAAATCGAAGGTATAAGCGTTCTTTCACCTACTGAAGAACAGAAAAAGGCCGCTCAGGCACCTTCTGCAGAAGTTACACCACCAACAGAATCAACTCCGTCTAAGAATGCATCAACAGTAGTTCTTGCTGTAGGTAAATCAAAAGCTTTCGTAAACGGTAATTCAACATTTATTGATACAGCAAATGCATCAGTTGTACCAAAGGTTGAAAACGGAAGAACTTTAGTTCCCGTAAGATTTATCGCTGAAAGCTTTAATGCAGAGGTTGGCTGGAATGATGCAACTAAAATTATTACAATCAATTACAACGGAACAGAAACTCGACTTAAATTAGGACTTAACGAAATGAGAGTAGGAGATAAAACAATAGCTCTTGATGTTCCTGTAAAAGAAGAAAATGGCAGAACACTTCTCCCGCTCCGTGCAATATGTGAAGAAGTGTTAGGTAAAACAGTTTTCTGGGATGACAGAGGATTAATTGTAATAAGTGATGAAAAGACAGAAGTAAATGTAGAAGACTGGCTTAATAAATTAAACTAATTATACCAATAAAAATAACCCCACAACGGGGTTATTTTTATTGGATAAATCTTATTTATAATATTCATTTAAAAGATAATCACACTGGACAATTTTTTCCATAAGCATTGAACGTGTTACATAGTAATGGTTCGCAGCTTCGTAGCCTGTTGCACTGTTACGGAGCATAATTCGGTAAGCCATTGTTGCAATTTCCTTTTCGTTTGCAACAATATTACGCATCTTTTCAATGTTTTTAGTGCTGTTTCTTTCAATATAGTAGCTTATCTGATTAAACGAAGCCTTGAAAAGAGTATAATTGTAAATTGCCATATCTTTAAATTCGCAGGACGGCATATCTTCAATAATCTCAAGACCCTTTTCCCATTCTTCGCAGATAAGTCTGTACTGCTGTTCCAATACTGCTTCAGGGTAAACAGGGTTATTAGAGTCTCCGGGTGTACTTGCAAAATTTCCTCTCCAGCTGTAAATATCATCATATGGGAAGCAAGTCATGGTAGATTTCATATTTGTAGGTTCAGGATAGAACAGATTTGCTGCACCTGCATTTGAAGGACCATCATAAATATGCTTCCAGTTAAACGGATAGTTTGAAAAAGCATCACAGAAATGGTGAACTGATTCTTTAACAATATCAGCATACTTTCCATAGGTTTCTTTTAAAATAGTATCATATGCATCATTTTCGTTTAGTTCATCTTCAAAGAAATAAGATGATGCAATTTTTATACTGTCAGAAATGTAACCTCCTAAAGTCCACGTAAGCATAATATGCTCAACACCTTCTTTATCAAGGTTTTGCATATGCTTTATGATATTATCATAAACAGGGATAAAAGGTGCACTTGAGTTTTCCCATGAGTTATTTATCTGTACCTTTGCAGCTATTTCGAGACCATTCTTTTTTGATTCTCTCCAAAGATGTTTCGCACATTCGCCGGGGCCTACTATTGAAAGGGAGTAATCAAGGATTTCGTCCTTTACACCACCAATTTCAAAAGGAATTTCCGTTTCGCTTACCTGAAGAACAATAACATTTTTAGGAAGCTTTGCAACTAACTTATCCTGTTCTTCTTCACCGATTGTATGTGAAAGAGACCATGCATAGAAGAAATATTTAATATCGGGATTAACTTCATAAACAGCATCGGCCATTGTCTTTATAATTCCTGAAACAACTTCTGAAGCTGGTATTTCTGAGCAGACAGGGCAAAGCTTTGATTTATCAGGACGCAGTCCGTCTGCAAGACAGGTAACTCTGTTTTCTGTCTGTGTAATGTTTAAGAAACCGCCAAGAAGGGGAACATGCTTACAAACTGTCTGAATAGCAGTTTTGAGATATTCGTGGGTTTCAGGTCTTGATGAACAAAGACATGCAAAACCTTCCTTTAATGCGGAACCTTTCAACTGAGGTTTGTCTTCAAAGAAAGAAAGTGGTAACGGACGTGGTTCATTTATGTACATATAAACTTTTATTCCGTAACGTGCTGCACGTTTTGTAAGTTCATCAAGAGCAGATAGTCTCTTTTCCCATCCTTCACATTCTTTTTCATCGAAAGGATAAGGTGCAAGTTTGTATAAAACACCCTGAATCCATACACCGTTGATTCCTCTTCTTGCATAACCCTTTAAAAGCTCGTCAGGGAATGAAATTCTTGTATCTTTGTCAAGAACGTCAGCATAAAGTCCGCAGAAAGAGTAAATAAATCTTGTTTTCATTTTAGTCTTTCTTTTATAGCTCTTCTTGTCAAAAGTGAATGAACCTGCACTTTCAGCTAAATCTTCGATATAGTAAAGTGCTCTTAAAACACCCACTGGGGATGCTGTGTTGATTTTTACACAATCTTCAGATATTGTAATTTCGTGATACTCTTCGTCGTTTGAAGGAATATTGATTTCAATTTCAATAGCTTTATTACTGGTTCCTGAAAAATCAACTCCGTAGTTTTTGGCAAAAGTTTTGAAGTCTTCAACAAAATCGTCAATGCCGCTGCAATTATATTTTATACCCCAGGAAGAATCAACGACAACTTCTTTGATTGTTTTTTCTATAAGAGGTTTATAATGGCTTGTGAAGAAATCAAAGGGCACAGCAACATCTTCGTTATCATAAATACGAACAGAATTGACCATTGTATTTTTAATTTTCTCTGTAGCAATTTTTTCTTCAGGTGTTAATTCTCTGTAATAAACAGGGTTACAGTCGCATTTTGGTCCTAATTTGCCCATAAGGAAGTCATCTTCCTTAAGACAGAAGAATAATCTCTCTTCGTCCCAATCGAGTAATGTGAAAATCTGTTCATAGGGAAGCAGCTGCCATACCTGTTTTAAAATAGAAATATATCCTCTGGTCAACCATTGGTCAAGATTTTTTTGTTCGCCAAGACCTAATTCTTCTGCTGCTTTTAACACATTTTCTTCTGTTGTGTTAATAACCTTTGCAAGAGTCTTAGCAGGTACGTTTTCCCACAGACGAAAAATAAGTGTCTGATAACTTACAGGAAAATGTTTTATTTCCAAAAATTTACCTTTTACAGGGTCATTTAAAAGTTTCATAAATATAATCCTTTCTGTTGTAAAATTACGATAATTATAATATATTTCATAGTAAAAGTCAATACATTTAATCACGTATTATTCTTGCAAAAAAGTTGATATTGTAATAAATTGATGCTTAAAAAAATAAGCATTTATTTTAAAAACTTTTTTTGAGTCTGAACATATTCATCTGCAATTTCCGAAAGCATAATTATGTAATCCTCGCCGTCATTTAGTTTTAAAATATTATTCATAGCTTTGCGGACATTTTTTATAAAATCAGGCTCTAATTGTTTAACCTTAAGGCTTCTTGCAAGAGCACACATATTTTTTGCCATAGGATTCATCACGATTTTTAAAGGACTGCCTTCTTTTTTATATGGCATAAGAGGAAAAATTCTGCAGGCGAGGGGACGAAGAGCACGATTACACTTATTGCAGAAAAAAATCTTCGAGGTTTTATTTTCTCCGTATTCGCAGGCAGTATCTTCAATTCTTCCAAAATCGGAATTTTTAAGGAATTCTTCTTCATAAGGAAATAAAAGCATACCTGTTTCTTCATCACCGTCTTTACAGCAGGCACCGTCGCAAAGCACACCACAGTCTTTAGAAAGAGGAGTAACCTCATCAAAGAGCTTATAAATACGACTGTAAAACTCATTAATTGTCATTTTTATTTTCCTCATTTTCTTCCATGTTTTCAGGCTTTTTAACAAAGTCTGCTATACCCCATAGTATTATAGGAAACGCAATGACGCATCCCACCCAGATTCCCAAGGGCTTTTGAGGTCCTTGAGAAGTAAAACTGTAAAAAAGTATTATTACAGCAAGTAAAATTTTACTTATTCCAAAAATTATTTTGCTTTTCATAGTTTTTTTCTGAAGCTGATGCTTGCCCAGGAGCCTTCGCTGTAGTTTTTAATAACCTCGAAGCCTTTTTCAGTTATAGCATCTTCAACTTCCTGTTTCCTTTCTATAATAATACCTGAAACAATTAAAGTTCCGTCATCTTTTAAAAATGTACCAAACTGAGGACTCATTGCTTTTAGTACATCTGCTACAATGTTGGCAAAAATTACATCATATTTTTGATATCCAAGCTTGTCGCAAAGGGTTTTGTCTTCTATTATGTTACCACAGTATACGTTGTATTTATCATCAGAAAAACCATTTAAAGATGTATTTTCTTTTGCAATTCTTGTACTGTTTGCATCAATATCAACCATATTTACATGCTTGGCACCCAACAACAAAGCACCTATTGATAAAATACCACTTCCACACCCAAGATCGAGAAGTTCTTTTTCTTCAAGGTTAAAGTTTTCCATAGTTTCAAGGCAAAGTCTTGTGGTTTCGTGAGTTCCTGTGCCAAAACTCATACCCGGGTCGATTTCAAGAATTTTTCTGTTATCAGTATTTTCTACATTTTCCCATGAAGGCTTTATTAAAAATTTGTTTCCGATTTTAATAGGTTTGAAAAATTGTTTCCAGTTGTTTTCCCAGTCTTCTTCTTTTACATTGTTCACTGTCATTTCAAGAGAACCATATTTACCTTCAATTTTAAGCTCTTCAAGAACATTTTTCAGGGAAGACATCATATCAATCCCTTGTGAATTTTCAGGTAAATATAAAATTACCTTGGTTGGTGTATCTTTGAGGTACATAAGACTTTCATCAACATAGTCCCAGTAAATTTCTGTACCCTCAAGAAATTCGTTAAAATCATCAGAATTTTCTATTCTTATACCTGTGATTCCTATATTAAGCAGGTTACCTGTCAATGTTTCGATACCATCGTTATTGGTTTCGATAGCTATTTCTGTCCAATTCATTAATAATCTCCGTTCCGCCGCCATACATCGGCACAAATAGTAATCAAAATTCTCTTATCCGTATGGAAAGGAATGATAAGAGATTTTTTGACCATGTGCGTTTCTTTGCAAATGCAAAGAAATTTCGCACGGGCGTTTAAATCCGCCGGAGGCAAATAACGGGAAAGGAACTTTCACGTTATACTCCTTTTCACGCAAAAAACGGCTGCAAAGAAATTTGAGCCGTTACTTGCTTGTTATTTAAAAATGTTTTTTACTTTTTCAAAGAAATTATTCTTATTTATATTGTTACCCTCGTCAAGTGCCTGAAACTGACGCAAGAGGTCTTTTTGTTTTGAGGAAAGGTTTCTTGGAACATCGACATTAACTTTGAAAATATGGTCGCCTTTGCCAAGCATCTTCTTTATACCTTTGCCTTTTATTATAAAGCTTGTTCCCGATTGAGTTCCCTCAGGAATTTTGTGTTTGATTTTTCCGTGAATTGTAGGAACATCAATCTCTGCACCGAGAGCAGCTTCTGCAAAATCGATAGGTACATCGCAATACACATCTGCACCTTTTCTCTTGAAAAGTTCGTGTGGTTTTATTCTTATTCCGATAAGTAAATCTCCGTAAGGTCCACCATTTGCACCTGCGTTACCGAACCCTCTTTTCTGGAGATACTGACCATTATCAATACCTTCAGGAATGTCAAGACGGATTTTCTTGTTTTTCTGTGTTCTGCCCTGACCACTGCAGGTAGGACATGGTGTTTTAACAATTTTACCTTTACCACCACAACGACTGCAAGGACTTTGTGTCATCATATTACCAAGCATAGTCTGACGCATTCTCTTAATTTGTCCTGTTCCATGACAATCAGGACAAGTTTCAGGCTGTGTACCTTTTTTAGCGCCTGTTCCATTGCAATCTGAGCACACTTCAACACGTTTGAAGCTTAATTCCTTTTTTACACCAAAAGCAGCTTCTTCAAATGTGATTTCTGCGGTAATTTCAATATCACTGCCCTGTCTTGGTGCATTGGTGTTGCCTGAACCAAAACCACCGCCGCCAAAAAAGGTGTCAAATATGTCTCCGAAACCGCCGCCAAAACCGCCACCGAAGCCACCTCCAAAACCACCTTGCCCCTGATTGTAGGACGGGTCTACGCCTGCGTAGCCGAACTGGTCATAACGCGATTTCTTTTCAGGGTCTGAGAGAATTTCGTAAGCCTCGTTAACTTCCTTGAACTTTTCCTCAGCTTCCTTGTTGTCAGGATTAAGGTCAGGATGATATTTTTTAGCCTGCTGTCTGAATGCTTTTTTTATTTCATCGTCGCTTGCACCCTTACTTATACCGAGAATTTCGTAACAATCTCTTTTATCTGCCATAAAAATTTGCCTTTCTTATTACACCTTTCGGGCATAAGAGTATAACTCATATGCCCGATTTTTAAGGTAATTATTCGTCGTCAACAACTTCACCATTAGCTTCGTTGGAAGCTCCACCTGCCTGTGCATTAGGATCCATACCGTCAGCACCCGGCTGCTGATATATTTTTGAAGAAACTTCATAAAGTGCCTTAGTAACAGCTTCGGTCTGTGCCTTTATAGCGTCAACATCATCGCCCTTTAAGATTTCCTTGAGCTTGTCAATTTCAGCTTGAATTTTAGCTTTTTCTTCATCTGTTAATTTATCGCCAACTTCACTTAATGTCTTTTCGGACTGATAAACAAGTGAGTCTGCCTGATTTCTTACTTCAATGCCTTCTTTTTTCTTCTTGTCTTCTTCAGCAAACTTTTCAGCTTCTTTTACAGCTTTATCGATGTCTTCATCTGAAAGATTTGTAGAAGCTGTAATAGTAATTTTCTGTTCAACACCTGTGCCAAGGTCTTTAGCAGAAACGTTAACAATACCGTTAGCATCAATAACAAAAGTAACTTCAATCTGTGGAACTCCTCTTGGAGCAGGAGCAATACCTGTAAGCTGGAAATTACCGAGTGTCTTGTTGTCAGCAGCCATTTCTCTTTCACCCTGCAGAACATGAATTTCTACTGCAGGCTGATTGTCTGCTGCTGTTGAGAAAATCTGACTTTTCTTTGTAGGGATAGTTGTGTTTCTTTCGATAAGTTTTGTGCAAACACCGCCTAAGGTTTCAATACCAAGTGAAAGGGGAGTTACGTCAAGAAGGAGAAGTCCTTTAACGTCGCCGCCTAAAACGCCACCTTGAATTGCTGCACCTACTGCAACACATTCGTCAGGATTGATACCCTTGTGTGGCTCTTTTCCCATAAGATTTTTAACAGCTTCCTGAACAGCAGGAATTCTTGAAGAACCACCAACTAAAATAACTTTCTGAACATCACTTGCAGAAAGACCAGCATCCTTTAATGCGTTCTTTGTAGGTTCAATTGTTCTGTTAACAAGGTCAGCTGTAAGTTCGTCAAATTTAGCTCTTGAAATAGTAACATCAAGATGCTTCGGACCTGTAGCATCAGCTGAAATAAAAGGAAGATTTACGTTAGTTGTCATTGCTGAAGAAAGTTCAATTTTTGCCTTTTCTGCAGCTTCCTTAAGTCTCTGAACTGCCATCTTATCGTTAAGAAGATCAATTCCGTTGTCTTTTTTGAATTCGTTAGCAAGATAGTTGATAATTTTTTCATCGAAGTCATCGCCGCCGAGTCTTGTATCACCATTTGTTGCAAGAACTTCAAATACACCATCGCCAATTTCAAGAATTGATACGTCGAAAGTACCACCACCAAGGTCGTATACCATAATTTTTTCGCCATTATCTTTGTCAAGACCGTAAGCAAGAGCAGCAGCTGTTGGTTCATTAATAATTCTCTTAACATCAAGACCTGCTATTTTACCTGCGTCTTTTGTAGCCTGACGCTGTGAATCTGAAAAATAAGCAGGAACTGTGATAACAGCTTCTGTAACAGTTTCACCTAAATAGCTTTCTGCATCAGCCTTTAATTTCTGAAGAATCATAGCTGAAATTTCCTGAGGTGAATACTGTTTGTCATCAACATTTACCTTTCTGTCGGTACCCATATCTCTTTTGATTGAGATAATAGTTCTGTCAGGATTTGTGATAGCCTGACGTTTAGCAACCTGACCTACAAGTCTTTCTGAATCTTTAGTGAAAGCAACAACAGATGGAGTTGTTCTTGCACCCTCAGAGTTTGTAATAACAGTAGCTTCGCCGCCTTCCATAACAGCAACGCAAGAGTTTGTTGTACCTAAGTCAATACCAATAATTTTTCCCATAATATTTACCTAACCTTTCTTAAATAAACCAAAATTAATTAGCTACCTTTACCATACTGTGTCTTAACACTTTTGAGTCTTTATATTTGTAGCCTTTCATAAATACTTCAACTATTTCGTTTTCTCCGTAATTTTCATCGTCTGTATGCATAACAGCATTATGAAGATTTGGATCAAATTTTTCACCTAAGGCAGGAATTTCTGTAATTCCAATACTTTCAAATGTTTCTTTAAATTGCTTATAAATCATTTTAACACCTTCGGCAAGTGGAGAAGCATCATTTTCTTCGATTGATGCAATCGCTCTTTCAAAGTTGTCTATGACAGCAAGCAGTTTTTCACAGGTATCAGAAACTCCGTTACTGTAGGTTGCTAAAGTTTCTTTTTGTGTTCTTTTCTTGTAATTGTCAAATTCAGCAAAGAGTCTTAAGTATCTGTCCTGCCAGTCGTTTTGTTCTTCTTTTATGTCTTCGGATTTATCTGAACCCTCTTCTTTTGTTTCTTCTGTAACTTCATCAGCGGTTTCAACAGTTTCTTGTTCAAGCTTTTCTTCTGTTGTTTTTTTCTTACTCATTTCTGTCCTCCTTCTTGGTTATTTCAAGCATCTTATTGTTCATCATATCTGTAACGCTTTTCATTACAGATACAGCTTTTTTGTAATCCATTCTTACAGGGCCTATTAAACCTATAACTCCCTCCATACTGTCGCCGATTTTATATTTGGAGGTTATTATACTGTAATCTGCGTTTCCGTCATTTCCACCTATTTTAATGGAAATATTACCTGTTTCAGGCGCATTCTGTGAAATTGCCATCATCATATTTTCCTTGTTGCCTACAAAGTTGAGAAAATCCTTAGCTTTTGTAACATCGGAATACTCAGGGAAAGCAAGAATGTTTGCAGAACCGTTAACATATAAGTCATCGTTTGTCTGAGTTGTTATACATTCTTTTATAAATTCTAAAACTGCAATCGTAATATCATCTGAAACTTTAGCTTCATTAACAAGACGAACAACCCTGTCCATTGTAATATCTGTAGATTCAATGCCTGCAATATGTGAATTGATAGCTTTTTCCAGTCTTTCAATTCCTTCAAAATCGGAAATATGATGCAGTCGGATTTTTTTATCTTTTATAATACCTTCATTTGTAACAATAACAGCCAGTATTATTTGAGAGTCCACAGGAATAAGACGGATATTCTTTATGGAGTCTTTTTTGATTTTTGGACCTACCACAACAGATGTGTAGTTGGTAAGTTCCGACATAATTCCTGACGCTTTGGAAATTATTTTTTCAAGATAATCAAATTTTTCTTCCATAACGGATTTTAAAACATCGATTTCTTCTAAAGTAAGACTGTATTGAGTCATCAGCTCATCAACATATAACTGATACCCCGTAAGGGAAGGAACTCTTCCGGCAGAAGTGTGAGGCTGCATAAGATAGCCAAGCTCTTCCAAATCGGCCATTTCGTTACGGATAGTAGCAGAACTGAGACCTAACTGATACTTCTTTTCTATTGTTCTTGAGCCTACAGGTTCAGCAGTATCAATGTAATTGTCTACTATTGCCTGCAGAATTCTTTTTTTTCTGTTATCAAGCATACTGACCTTCCTTTGTTAGCACTCGTTATTGTTGAGTGCTAAATTCTGTATATATAATACAACGCAATTTAGGATTTGTCAAGTATTTTTTTAAAATAAATTTGACTTTCTTTGACTTTTAATAAAAAATGCTGATTTTAGTGATTACAGATAGGCTTTCAAGGATTTTGGCAAAAATTGGAACAACTATATATTGTGGTTTTGAAAAAGAATTTAAAAAAAGAACACAAAATTTTGTGGAAAAGTTGTTGACAAAACACATAATACATATTATAATGTAAAGGCAACTATAGGGAACAGAAGTTACAAATTCTGTTCCCTATGATAAACTGAATTATTTTTTACATATATTATATAAGGAAAAAAGAGAGGAGAAAAAAATGAAAATTATAAAAAGAAGCGGCTCAGAAGCAGTTTTTGACATAAGTAAAATTATACTTGCTATTACAAAGGCAAACAATAGTGTTGCAGAAAATGAAAGATTAACTGCTGATGATATCCGTGATATCGCAGCAGTAATTGAAGAAAAATGTGGGTATATGCACCGTGCATTGGGTGTTGAAGAAATTCAGGACCTTGTGGAAAATGAAATTATGAAAAGAAATGCATATAATGTTGCAAGAAAGTATATTACTTACAGATATAACAGAGCTTTGGTTCGTAAAGCAAATACAACAGACGAACAGATTCTTTCATTAATAGAGTGTAACAACGAGGAAGTAAAACAGGAAAACTCCAATAAGAATCCTACAGTAAACAGCGTTCAGCGTGATTATATGGCAGGAGAGGTAAGTAAGGATATTACAAAGCGTGTGCTTCTTCCACAGGATATAGTTGAAGCTCACGAAAATGGTATCATTCATTTCCACGATGCCGATTATTTTGCACAACATATGCATAATTGTGATCTTGTTAATCTTGAAGATATGCTTCAGAACGGAACTGTTATTTCAGGAACAATGATTGAAACTCCTCACAGTTTCTCTACAGCTTGTAATATTGCAACTCAGATTATTGCACAGGTTGCATCAAGTCAGTATGGCGGACAGAGTATTTCTCTTACACACTTAGCGCCTTTTGTTGACGTAAGCCGTAAGAAAATACGAGGAAATGTACTTGAAGAAATTAAGCTTATGGGAAGTAATCCATCACAAGAAGTTATAAATGAAATTGTTGAAAAAAGACTTCGCAGTGAAATTGAAAAAGGCTGTCAGATGATACAGTATCAGGTTGTAACACTGATGACAACTAATGGACAGGCTCCTTTTGTTACTGTATATATGTATCTGGGAGAAGCAAAGGATGAGCAACTTAAGCACGACTTATCAATGATTATTGAAGAAATGCTTAATCAGAGAATTCAGGGTGTTAAAAATGAAGCAGGAGTAAGAATAACACCTGCATTTCCAAAGCTTATTTACGTTCTCGAAGAAGATAATATTCATAACGATTCAAAATATTATTATTTAACAGAACTTGCAGCAAAATGTACAGCAAAAAGAATGGTTCCTGATTATATTTCTGAAAAAATGATGCTTAAATTAAAGGTTGATAAGAATGGCGAGGGTCATTGTTATACTTGTATGGGATGCCGTTCATTCCTTACTCCTTATGTAGACCCTGAAACAAATGAGCCTAAATACTATGGCAGATTTAATCAGGGTGTTGTAACTATTAACTTGGTTGACATTGCGCTTTCATCAGGCGGAGATATGCAGAAATTCTGGAAAATCTTTGATGAAAGACTTGACCTCTGTTACAGAGCTTTAATGTGTCGTCATAACAGACTTAAAGGTACACTTTCAGATGCGGCTCCTATTTTGTGGCAGTATGGTGCGCTTGCACGCCTTGAGAAAGGAGAGACCATTGATAAGCTTTTATTCGGTGGATATTCAACTATTTCTCTCGGATATGCAGGACTTTACGAGTGTGTTAAGTATATGACAGGTAAATCTCATACTGACCCGTCAGCAACACCTTTTGCTTTAGAAGTTATGCATTATCTTAACAAAGCAACAAAGGGTTGGAAAGAAAAAGAAAATATTGATTTCAGTCTTTACGGAACACCTCTTGAATCAACAACCTATAAGTTCTCTAAATGCTTGCAGAAGAGATTTGGTATAATAGAGGGTATTACTGATAAAAACTATATAACAAACAGCTACCACGTTCATGTAACAGAAGAAATAGATGCATTTACAAAGCTTGCTTTTGAAGCACAATTCCAGGCATTATCACCTGGTGGTGCTATAAGCTATGTAGAAGTACCTAATATGCAGAATAATATTGAAGCTGTTCTTGATGTTATGAAATTTATTTATGATAACATTATGTATGCCGAACTCAATACCAAGTCAGATTATTGTCAGGAATGTGGTTTTGATGGCGAAATTGTTATCGAAAAGGACGAAAGCGGAAAGCTAATATGGAAATGTCCTTCCTGTGGTAACACAGACCAGACTAAAATGAACGTAGCAAGAAGAACCTGTGGTTACATTGGAACTCAGTACTGGAATCAGGGTAGAACACAGGAGATACAGGAAAGAGTTTTACACTTGTAAAATTGCTCCTGAACGAACAATCCTTACCAAACTCAGCGTATAGTATACGCCTTCGGGATTCGGTTTGTCCATTCAAAAACAATTTTACTGCGTGTAAAAATTTTAAAGTGTCAATTACAAAAGGGCGGAAATTCCGCCCTTTAGCTTATGGAGAAAAATATGTATTACGGTGAAATAAAAAAATATGATATAGCAAATGGAATAGGAACAAGAGTATCGTTGTTTGTTTCGGGATGCAGAAATTACTGTAAAAATTGCTTTAATCAGGCGACCTGGGATTTTGAGTATGGCAATGTTTTTGATGAAGCAGTTGAAAAAGAGATAATAGAAAGCTTAAAGCCTGAATATATACATGGTCTTACTGTTCTTGGAGGAGAACCCTTTGAACCCGAAAATCAAAAAGAACTGTTGCCATTTTTGAAAAAAGTAAGAAAAACATATCCTGATAAAACGATATGGATGTTCTCGGGATTTACGCTTGAAGAATTAAGAGGAGAAAGCAGAGGCAATTGTCAGGAAACGGAAGAAATTTTGGCATTGATTGACGTCCTTGTTGACGGAAGATATGAGGAAGAAAAAAGGAATATATCTTTGCAGTTTCGTGGCAGTGAAAATCAAAGATTAATAAATATGCCCCAAACTTTAAAACAAAACAAGATTATTTTGTGGGAAGAATAGTTTCGAAATATTCACAGATTTGTTTCGAAATATAGGTTTACTTTGTTAATAAATTTATCTATAATAAAGTTATACAATGATATTGGAGAGATAAATTTATGAATGACTTTAAATTATGGGAGCCTGAAATCCAGCCGGATATTTTAAATAAAGATGGCAGCTTTGGCAATATAGAATGGGATTATCCTACGTTTATTGAAAAAATTTATGAGCCTTTAAGGAAGAAATATCCAAAGTATATTAAAAGACACTCTATCGGATTTGATACAAGCGGCGAATATGAAATGTGGGCTTACGAGTTTACACCTGAAAATTATACAAAAACTATTTACATTCAGTCAGGTGTTCATGTGATTGAAACAGATGCATATTTTGGCTTAGCGCGTGTTCTTACAATGATTGCAGACCGTGAGGATGCAAGACTTTCACAGGTCAGGGATAATGTGCGTTTTTTTGTTGTTCCCGTTGTTTCAGTGTGGGGAATCAGTAAACGGGGAAATTATGAAGCAATAATGAGTAAGGACAGATATTGTTTTTCACATAATGCTGCAGGTGTTAATGCAAATCGTGATTTTTTTGAACAAAAAGCAACCGAAACTGTAAATATAATAAATTATATTGAAAAAAATAAAGATGATATTTGCTTTGCTATAGATTGTCATTCTACAACAGATACGGTTTTAGGAGCATATCTTCTTCCATATTCCGATAATATGCCTGAAAGCATTGCAAATAAACTTAAATATATCAATAGCGAGCTTTATAAAAAGCATCCTACCGATATACCCAATTTGTTTATGGGAGAAGAAAAGTATTACCCAACAGGTCCTCTTACCTGTACATACAATGCAGGTATTACAAAAAAATTCGGCATATTTGCTCTCACTATAGAGCATAATGATTATATTTATGATACAAAATTAGGTACAAGTAAAGCAATGACTATGTCGGTTGAGTTGATTGGTAATCATCTTATTCAAATAAGTGAAGATGATGAATTTATTTAAATAAAGGGAATGTAAAAAAAGTTCATAATCGTAAAAATGCTTAAAATAAATATTACTAATATATTTTTAAACTTATTAAATGGCAAAAAATATATTACTTAAGGAAAAAATCGTTTTTAAACGATTTTTTCTATTTAAACAAG
>JAZNWH010000104.1:0-3160 GCA_045593265.1 Clostridia bacterium
ACCGAAATTAATTGCTGAGATTGGAGATATACGCAAATTCCGCAACAAGCACTCGTTAATTGCCTATGCAGGAATAGATGCTCCACCATATCAATCAGGCTCATTTAACTCTACAGAACGGCATATTTCAAAGCGAGGAAATCGATACCTTCGTAAGACAGGGTTTGAGGTTATGCAAAGTCTTATTCAGCATAAACCCGCCGATGAACCTGTCTTTGCTTTTATTGAGAAAAAACGCAGCGAAGGTAAATGCGGAAAAGAAGCTATGATTGCAGGACTTAACAAGTTTCTGCGTATTTACTATGGCAAGATAACTGAACTCTATAATTCCATTGATGAAGAATTAAATTGAAGTAACTACCCCAAACCTTTAATGTTTTCGTTGAGTGACAAAAAATATCTATTTGCCACTCTGTTTTGTTATGCCCATTTTTACCGCCTAAAAAATTTAATTTTCCTCTTGACAATTCTTAGCAGGTTTATGTGTATCAAATTTTGAACACTATCTCCCCTTTTATTTTGATTATAAAACAAAAAAATCACATCTTGCTTTTACACAAAATGTGATTTGATTTATATTGTTTTTTGTTCTGGCAAAGTAGAGCAATATAGATGCACCCGCATCGAAGGCACACTGTCACAAAAGATTGGTAGTGAAACAAAAGCGAATTGCAGCACTTTTACAAATGAATATATAAGCAAAACACGACTTGTTCCTACGCAACAGAAGAAAGAGCATTGTCACTCGTATGCACAATTTTACTGTATTATACAAATCTTGTTTTCATTTGACATCCCCATTCAGCACACATCTTACCTATCTCTTCCCAAAAAAGCTTAAAAGGATCTGGCATAGTCTCTATTACCGAATTGATCGTCTCTTCTATTTTTTTCATTTTGCAAATGTACGCTTCAAGTCTTTCGGAAAAATTTTGTTTAAGATTGGCTTCATTTGATAATATCTTTTCATGGTATTCACCATCAAAAAAATCTTTTTTTATTTTTATAAAGGCCTTTCTGACTCCTGGAATAATGATATTATCATCATATTCTTTCATACCATCTATTACTTTAATTAATGAACTGTCTTCGGGGAAAAATTTGCGAATACTTACAATTTGAGACTGCAACTCCTCCATAGGAATAATTTTTTTTGTTATTTTTTTTATTTCATTTTCTATGTAATTAGTTACTCTAGTATCGCTTGTTTTTAATCCACTCTTAATATCCCCATAATAATAAATGTCAGGGGATAATTTATATATATCCAACAATATTTTTCTTGAATCATTTTTATCTATTTCATAATACAACATAGGGGGAATAAGATTCTCTTTTTCTCTAACAGATAATACATATGTCGATGTTATATGAGCGTTTTTACATTCTTCATAAATTTTACATACATTACATGCAGTTTTCCCAACAGCAGCATCATCTGATTTTTTATCACTATCAACTATGGTGATACACGGCGTATTACAAGATTTAAGGTGTGATTCATAATTAACCTCTGTATTCGCACCGCCCCCACCAATTTTGGTAAATCCTATCCTATAATTGAGTTTGCTTTTTTCTATGTATCTTTTACCTAAATACTCATAAAAATCACAATCTGTCAAATCCTCACATATTAAAAATGTTGATTGCAATGAAGTACTTGATTTAAAATAATTAATTGGTACTTCGTATATAGTATTCCCATCTATATTCTTAATTTTAAATTCTTCTTTTCCTCCTACAACAACAATATACGTATGAAAATTCAATCCAATGTCCCCATATTGGGTTATTTTCTTGCTAACCTGCAAAAAACATCTTCTGTCAATGTCACTTAGTTTCTCAATCGCTGATAGTTTTCGCAACAAGCTTCTTTTGGCCAGCACTATATGCCTTCCATCCCTCGCACACTCGGCAATATTTTGTATAGCGGACAATGCGTCATCATTTATATTTGATAAAATGCTATCACATAGTTTAACTAACATTACTTTCTCCTTGAGATTTTACATAATTTTTCAAAAGAAATCAATTGGCCAGGATTCTAAATACCCTTCCTTAGTGTAATTCACTTGTCTAATATGGCTAATTTGACTAGAATTATCTTGTTCAACAAGCAGTATGTTTACAAGACCTTTATCAACGCCTTGTTCTTCAATTAATTGACCAAGATAATTTACTATGGTTTCACTGTGAGTCTCTAACAAAAACTTAATCGGCTTTTTGCTTTTAATAAGCATAACCATTACATCAATTAATTTCACCTGCATTTTAGGATGCAAATGTAATTCTGGCTGTTCAATTACAATTTCAAGTTCTTTTTCTTTATATTTGGCTGATTTCCATAACATTATTAAAATAGGTAATAACTGAGAATATCCAAAACCTGTATCAGCAATATTGGTAAATTCGTCTCCGTTTTTTATATATAATGATATTTGACCAGCTTCGTCTTTTGTTTGTATCTGAAAATCAAAATTTTCTACTAGCCATTGTGTAAATTGTTTTTTCTCTTCGTTTTTCATACTTTGCAAAATAACAGCAACATTTTCTCCTTGCGAATCCACTTCTTCTACATCAAGACCTTGTTTCCGATAATATCGTTCTGCTGTAGCTCTAACGGGTGCAATGTACTTAACATTAGAAAAGAAATCAGAAAAATAGTCATTACAGCTACTAATGATGCTTGGTAAACGATATAACACAATATAGTCTAATATTTTATCTTCATTATCTTTTAATATTTTAACTATACTTGTACGGTTCTTCTTGTTTATTTTTATATCATCTATAAAACCATATCTATAAGTATCTTTGTTTGTTGTATTTTCAATTTCATAATAGGCATCTTGGATATTTAGTGCATTAGATAATAAGGTGTTGTAAATATGCAGACACAAATTTTCCTTTTGTTCAAATTTTATGTTTTCTAACAGTTTGAATAGGTACTCAAAAAAAACATTAGCTTTTCTATGATTTTTTTCGTTATCACCAAAGATTCTATACATCGCAAAGGAAGGTAAAAAACCAGTATTTTCTATTATTATATTTGGTAGAATTTCACCTATATTAGAAACATCTTTATAATTAAAAATACCATAGTCAACATCATTTATACTAATTTTTGCTTTTTTTGAGGAATTATTATAATTTATTATAA